>JBGTHN010000196.1:0-4795 GCA_041746235.1 Pyrinomonadaceae bacterium
TTTGCCGAGGCTATTAGAGATTCGCGGAAGTGGAACGCCGGATTTTTTAATGTCGGCTTTTGCGGCAATAAACTTTTTGATCGCATCATCATATTTACCTTCGTCGGAATCAATATGTCCGAGGTATTCTTCGATATTTGCAAGATAAAATTTAATATCTAATTTTGTGCCTAAATCTAATGCTCTTTCAAAAAGCAATTTACTTGAATCCTTATCACCTAAAATATATTTTGATCTAGCTAAATCCGGCAAAACAGCCAGTTTTCCCAATTCATTACCGGCTTTTTCATGATAATCCAATGCTTTTAAATAGTAAGTTTCTGCCAGATCAATCCGTCCGTAATGTGAACACAAAGTTCCAATTCCGCTTGCTGTTTTTGCACGTTCGATGAAATCTACATTTTCGGGATACATAGATTCTACTTTACTAAAGATTTCTAAAGCCTTTTGTTTTTCATCAGAGATCACAAAAATAAACCCGAATCCGTTTAATGCGATTGCGATTCCTCTTTCATCGTTGTTTTTTTGGAAAATATTTTGTGCCTGCCGGATATTTTCCAAACTCAAATTGATATTTCCTAATGATGCAGAATTAAGGGCTAGATTTAATAATATGTGTGCTTTTAATTCATCATCACCGGCATTATTTGCATAGTGCAAAGCCGTTTCAAAAAATGTTTGGGATAATGACAATTTAACTTTTGTGTTTTGATAAATACCGTAATACAAATTTGCGAACGCTTTGGCGTAATTTGTAGAAGTAACACTTAAATCAAGTGCTTTAGTAAAATGAAATTCTGTTTTTATTTTGTCCCCTTCAATTTGGGCGATCCGAGCGAGCAAACCGTGGTCAATGACTTGTCCCTCAAGATTATTAATTTTCTTATCAATTAATAAGGCTCCATTTAAGGTTCGTAAGGCTTCTTTTTTGTCAGAAATTATAATTGAAAGTTTGGCAGATTCACGAAGACAAAACGAGGCTTTTTTAAAATTCTCAAGTGTTTTCCAATTTTTTGTAGCTTCGTTGAACAGCAAAATAGAACGGCGAATTTCTTCACCGTTCCAAATCTTACCAATTCGCACCGCTTCCGTTTCAATCTTGAGAGTAGATTGGGCTGTAATTTCATTTGCATTTGACAGATATGGAAGAAAGCAAATTATTATCAAACAAAGCGAAAAGTAATTTATTTTGTTACTTAATATTTCCGAAAACACTTTAGTCAATTGCTAATTTCAAAGTATATTTAATTCTCTAAAATAAGCAAATAATTTTTATCCGTTTTTCTTGAAATCTTTTGTATATCCCTTGATATTCCATTTAGCTTCAACATTTTTGAACTTTGTAAAGTTTTCAAAAAACTTACCGGATTCGCCCGATATTCTGGAAATTGGATTAAGCGGAAGTTTAGAAATCGGATTAAGCGGAACTCTGCTTATTGGGTTCAACGGAAGTTTAGAAATCGGATTCAAAGGAATTCGAGAAATAGGATTGAGTGGAACTCTACTAATTGGATTAACTGGTAATCTTGAAATCGGATTCAAAGGAATTCTAGTTTGTCCACTTTCAGGAACTCTGCTGCTTTGACTAACCGGAAGTCTATGAGCAAATTCGTTGGTTTGCGATTGCGTTGCGGCAAAAGCGTTGTTTGCAAAGGAATATTCATTAGTTTCTGTTTTTCCTTTTCTAAGACTTACTTCGCCCAAATATGTTTGCAGAAATAGATTCCAGAGTCTTCCGGCGTGTGTGTTTTGGACAAAATTTAATTGCTCATAATCATTTACCGAAACTTGATATGCCGCAACAGACCAAGGGAAAAACAGCGAAATTCCGGTTGAAAATTGGTAAGTTCCGCCACTGAAACCACTTAAGATCACGCATTTGTTAATTTCAAGCAAAACAGATTGACAGCATTCTTGAACATCTCTTAAAAGCGTATCCAATTTGCGTTCGGTTTCGTCTTTGATCGAAGCAATTTCTTCGATCAATAGTGAACAAAAATCGCCGAGGTCTATGCTTTGTTCATACATATAAGTTTGAGCATTAAAATGAACTTGTAACAAAATTCGCCGCATTTGTCGGTAAATTATGCTTGATTCATCTTCAAAACATTTCAGCAGATTATTTGTTAAACGCCCGAATTTATTGTTCAATTCGTCCAATTTTGTCAAATCCCACGCCGCCATATCAACGGAAACTCCGCCGATCGAATACTTTGATTGTTTTTCGATATATTTTTGCACGAACTCTCCGGCGATGTTGGTCACAGTTTCATTTGAATTCGCCAAAGTGCTGAGAATTTCCGTATAAGTCCAACCTGCGTTCGGAATACTTCCTTCCGAAGCGATCATTGTATTGGCAACCGTCTTAAATTGCTGACCGACTTCAAACATACTCATCACGCAACTATCAAATCCAAGTATGGACAGCTTTTTGCCCGTTATTTCGTCACGAATTATTTCCAATCCTGTTTGCAAACCGGGCATCGTCATTGAAACATTTTTGCTTTCATCTTTGAGCAAGCCCATTGTCAAAAATCCCATCGTGTGACCGGAGAAGATAAGTGCAAAGTTTTCTTCAACGCCACCATCACTAATTGTATTTTCCGTGTTATTAACGCACCAATCAACAAAATCCAACACCGGAGTTATTGCTTCGGAACTATTAAAATCAACGGTTCGTCTTGTTGAAAATTTATTGCCGATCTCTGTCGAATACTGGTAAACGGAGTTATTTACATCTGAAAAATCGCAATAAATTGAGGGAATTTCGGGAGAATTATTTTCATAATGAACATAGAGTTTGATGTTGTCGTTTTCATTTACGACAACTTTTTTCTCTAATACTTCCAAGGCATAAGCCATATCTACGCTGAGATTGTTGTCACCAGCCATATAGATCATTACCGACCAAACTTTTTTCTTTAACATTTTATTTCTCCTTTTTTTCAAAGTGTTTATAAATAAATACTTTTTTGAAAGACTCTTTCGTATTTGTCCCTCTCACCTAGAAGTGCAGAGAATTGGAGAAAGGTTACAAATGACGTTTCCAAAAAAGCAGATTAATTGTTGTAAAAAAGGATCCTTTGATTTGATATGACAAAATAAATAAAGCGTTACATAAAATATTTACAGAAATAAAAAATATTTTTGAAGTGTTTTACAAATGAATAGATTTCGGCATTTAGATAAACCGAAAACTTTCGATATAATCTTGCGAAATACATACGAAAATTTATAAAAGAAATTAATGCCAAAAAGAACAGATATAAAAAAGATTTTAATTATCGGCTCCGGTCCGATCGTGATTGGGCAAGCCTGTGAATTTGATTATTCGGGAACTCAAGCGTGTAGGGCTTTGCGTGATGAAGGCTTTGAAGTTGTCTTGGTTAATTCAAATCCGGCGACAATTATGACCGATCCGGAAATGGCGGACAAAACTTATATTGAGCCATTGACGCTTGAAACGGTTTCCGAAATTATCGCCAAAGAAAAACCCGACGCACTTCTGCCGACTGTCGGCGGACAGACTGGACTTAATTTATCCATTGAATTATACGAGCAGGGAATTCTTGAAAAACACGGCGTTCAATTGATCGGTGCAAAAGTCGAAGCCATTAAGATCGGCGAAGATCGTGAACTATTTCAAAAAGCGATGAATGAGATCGGCATTGAATCGGCGAAAGGTGACTTTGCACATAGTTGGGAAGAAGCAAAAGCAATTGTAGAAGAAACAGGTTATCCGGCGATCATACGCCCCGCATATACTCTCGGTGGAACAGGCGGCGGAATTGCTTATAACCCCGAAGAATTTGAAGAGATCGTTGAACGCGGGCTTGACGCTTCGCCCGTTACGCAAGTTTTGATCGAAGAATCAATTTTAGGTTGGAAAGAATACGAACTCGAAGTGATGCGGGATTTGAACGATAATGTTGTTATCATTTGCTCGATCGAAAACTTTGATCCGATGGGCGTTCACACGGGCGATTCGATCACAGTTGCACCCGCACAGACGCTCACCGATGTTGAATATCAAAAGTTGCGAGATATGTCCATCGCCTGTATTCGCAAGGTCGGAGTTGAAACGGGCGGTTCAAATATTCAATTCGCAGTCAATCCCGAAAACGGCGACATACGTATAATCGAAATGAATCCGCGTGTTTCAAGAAGTTCAGCACTTGCAAGTAAGGCAACGGGTTTTCCGATTGCCAAGATCGCCGCCAAACTTGCAGTCGGTTACACTCTGGACGAAATTCCGAACGATATCACGAAAAAAACTCCGGCATCGTTTGAACCGACGATCGATTATGTAGTTACCAAAATTCCGAAATGGGCGTTTGAGAAATTTCCGGGAACAGAAGATGTTTTGGGAACGCAGATGAAATCCGTCGGCGAAGTAATGGCAATTGGGCGAACATTTAAAGAATCGCTTTTCAAAGGCTTGCGTTCACTTGAAGCAGTCAAACCTTTACGCCTTGTGGACATTCCCGATCACGTTCTGCAACAAAAGTTATCGCGTCCGAATTCACAGCGATTTTCATATATAACTTACGCGTTGCAACACGGTTATTCGATCAAAGAAGTTCATCGTTTAACCAAGATTGATCCGTGGTTTCTTGAGCAGTTGGTTGAAGTAATGCGTCTGCAAGACCGTATCGAAAACCGTAAATTAAACGATGTTCCGACCGAAATTCTGCGTTATGCAAAAGAATATGCTTTGTCAGATAGACGTATTGCATTCCTAACAGATTCAACCGAAAACGAAGTTCGCCAACGCCGTAAGGATTTAGGGATCTTG
>JBGTHN010000197.1:0-9135 GCA_041746235.1 Pyrinomonadaceae bacterium
AGAATGACAAAAGTTTCTCCTAAACTTCGCCGTGAAGTGATTAAAAGGGCAAATGGAATTTGTGAATATTGCTGTTCTAATTCTTTGTTTTCAGACAGTCCTTTTGACGTTGAACATATAATTCCAATTTCCGCTGATGGAGAATCAGATTTACATAATCTTGCTTTATCCTGTCATGGTTGTAATCTTCACAAATCAATTAAAACCAACGGTTTCGATGTAATAACTGAAACAGAAGTGCGACTCTTTAATCCGAGAGTTGACCTGTGGAAAGAACATTTTACTTGGGCGGAATCTTATTCGATTATCGTCGGCTTAACGCCGATCGGAAGGACAACGGTTGAAGCATTAAATATGAACCGCATCGGTTTAGTGAATAAAAGACAGGTTCTCTTTGCTTTCGGCAAACACCCACCTAAAATCTAATGATGGATTCGCCGGGCGATGTTGATGAGAAACAGTTGGAAGAATTGGGGATTAGGATTGTTGATTGAGATTAGATCATTATTATTCAAGCGATTTATAATTGGTCACTAACGAAATAATTGCGGCAATTTTATCGTTCAATTGAGAAAATGACGACATCGCGGACTTCTTTTCCGTAGGCAACGGCGAATTTTTCTCCATCGGGTGACCAACTGAATGCGTTTATGTTTTCGCCGGGGAATTTGAGAAACGTTTCGGGTTCGCCACCCGAAAGATTTTGTTTCCAAGCGGTTGAATTATAAAAAGCATAGACGAGCGATTGATTGTCGAGTGTCCAACGAAGTTTTTCGTATAGCAAATCTACCGGCACATCAAATAAATGAAGCGGTTCGCCGCCTTCGATCGGGAAAACGGCTAGCTTCAATTTTGCTTCTTTCGACGGGTGATAAAAACACGCGAACATTTTGCTGTCGGGCGAAACCTCAGCCGATTTTGATGATTTATTTGTCATTTGAATAGGCGTTCCACCATCAACCGAAACTTTCCAAATGAATCCATTTCGTCCATAAAAAATCCACTTGTCATCTGGCGTAAGGCTTAATGATCCGCCATTGGCAGTTATCGAACTGTCGGTGTCAAAAGTTATTTGTTTCAAGTTTTTGCCATCCGAACCGATTCGCCAAACATTCCATTTACCGCTTCGCATCGAATTAAAAAACACATATTTCCCGTCTGATGTTAAAGTCGGTTTGCGGTCTAAGGTGCCGCTGGGAGTTAGTTGTTTGGCATTTGTTCCGTCGGCATTCATCGTCCACAAGGAATCGCTATTGTCGAAAAATCGCATAAACACGAGTTTGTGATCGGGTGTCCAAACCAAACCGTTAAAAAAACCATCTCTTTTACCGACGGCATTATTGGTAATTTGTTTTAGATCGGCTGGATCATTCGCCTCGCCCACGAAGATATTGGAATAAGCCTGTGCATTGACGGCTAAAATTTTCGTTCCGTCATTTGAAACAGCAAGAGTTTCTTGTCCGTAGCGGTTCAAATCATTGGTTATTCGATGTGCTTTTCCGCTCGGATATTCGAGCAACCAAATCTGTCTTTTCTGCCAAAACTCTTTTTCAATAACATTGACCAAAAGACCACTTCCGTCTGGCAACCAACTAGTCCGACGCACCAAGTTCCATGATTTTTCGCCGAATCTTACTTCTTTTTTGGTATTTACATCAAACGTCAAAACAACATTTTCTTTTGTGCTTTCATCAATTCCACCGACAGCTATTTTTTTTCCGTCAGGCGACCACGATCCGCCAAACCCGTTAAAACCTATTTCGCTCGGACGTGAAGCTATTTCTTTTTCCTCTGCATTGTCGTTTATTTTGGCAACAATTAAAGATGTTCGATTATTTGTCGAGTCGCCTCGCACAAAAACTACCTGATTGCCATCGGGCGAAAAAGATACGGATGAAGCGATGTTTGATAATATTTTCTCGGAAATACCACCAAATGTCGGGACACGAAAGAGTGAGCCTTCCTGATTTTTTTCATCGTAGGCAGTGTAATAAATAAAAAGCCCGTCGGGCGAAAAAGTTAAACCTTTAAAGGTCATCGGCGACGGCGGAATGACTTCGATTTCCTGCGAACCGTTGATGCCTGCTACCCAAAGTCCTGAAAGCTCACTTCCTTCATTTGTGTAAGCATAAAGCGAACCGTCGGGTGAAATGGCGGCGACGTTAATATTGCCTTTTGCCGTCAACTGTCTGGCATTGATATTTCCTTTCGGATTTGTCCAATCGAAGGCAAAATTTTTCTGTTGGTTGGTTTGCTGAAAACGCCAAAAACCAAACGCCCCAATCGTCAAAATGACCAGTCCAACAACTGCTGCAACTGCCAATCGTTTTCGGTTTGATGATTTTCTTTCGGGTACATATAAAGGTTCGTCGGCAATTTCCTCCTCGTGTTCGATGGTTAGTTCGGAAACGGTGTGAGTTTCGATAATGAACGAATTTTCATTGGTTTCGGCGGCGAATTTATAACCTTTGCCCGGCACGGTAATTAAAAAACGCGGTGAATTTTTTGTTTCGCCCAAGGCTTTTCGCAAATTTGAAACCTGCACAACTAAGTTCGATTCTTCGACAAAACTTCCTTCCCAAACTGTATCAAGAATGTAGTCTTTGGAAACGACTCGACCATTGTTTTGGACAAGAAATGTCAATAAATCAAAGGCTTTGGCGTGCAAAGCAACTGTTTCACCGTTTTGTAATAAACGCCGATGAACCGTATCGAGTTCAAATTCTGCAAAGGAGATTATATTGTTCGATTCATCATTCATCGTCAATTTATAAAAATTTATAAAAATTAACCCATCAATTTAGGACAATTTAGCGTCAATTTTGGCAAACTGCGGCTATCGTAATCAAAGTCATAAGCCGATATTCGGATTCGAGAAAATTTTAGCAGAAATCAAAAGAAACGAAAAGACATTATTTATGAAGGCAATCAGACGCACCAAAATCAGATTTGAACAACACGAATTGAAATTTATTCGTTTTACAGAAAATGCAAAGTTTTTTTGCCAAACTTGTCAGTCGGAAACCGAGCATTTACCGTTTGCACAAATGGCATTGATGCTCGGAGTTTCCGAGAAAACAGTTTTTCGATTGGTTGAAATTGAAGAAATTCACTCAACCGAAACAATAGATGGAAAACTTCTGATATGCACGGATTCGGCTATAAATTTTGGAAAATAAGAATAAAACGAGGAACAAAAACAATGGCACAGTGACAGGTCGGATTAACAATAACAACAGTCAAAACCAAACTTTTAAGCGAATTGAGAATTGGTTACGAGTCGGTAAAATACGATAGATACGGGAATAATTATTGGTGGCAGATGGTTTGGGGAAGATATTCATTCGGACCGGCAACAGGAAATTGGGCATATTTCGGAAATGGAATCGGCATAGCCCGCACAAACGATATGAATCATCCGTATTTTACCCAAGTTGGAAATGTTCTGCTCGTACTGAATGATGTTCCCGAACGCTTCGCCGAACAAGTTACACCGGAAACAACTCTCAACGGCATCGGCAGACATTTTATGACCAAAGAAGAAATAACTTGGGAAATGAGGTATCCGACTTTACCCATTAAAAAAGCGTAAAGCCGATTAAATATTTTGACAAAATTGACGAAAAGAAAAAGGTAAAAAAATTATGTTTGTAAAAAGTGTTAAGCAACAAGAACATTCAGTTTCGATTGATCTTAAATTCGTAAAATTATTATTTCTATTGATTTTAACCTTGTTATCGGCAAGTGTTACGTTTTCGCAGACAACTGATGATGTTTATCGTTGGGGGAATTTGAAGGACAATCCTTGGTCGGTCAATGAGTATAAAATCAATTCAAAGTATTTCTATGAAAATACAATAGCGGTCATTGCTCCGGGTGAAAACAAGAGTTGTCCGAATGGGAAAACTATCGTGATGACGGGATCGAAGCGGGAAGACCGCCGAATGATCGTTTCAGATCTTTTTACCAACGGCACACAAAACAAATTAAACGAGAATTTAGGGACAGATGTTACTCTCGACATAAATTCGGATATAGAGACTCTTGCTACCGATAATCAGATAGTGAAATTAAACGATGGTAGTTTGTTAGCGGTAAAATTAGGTTATTTGTGGTCGCCGATAACACCGAAACCATTTTGGTGGGATTGGACATCCGATAAATGGACTTTTTATAAAAAAGGTGCGAGAGACGCAATATTTATCTATAAATCAACCAATTGCGGAGTTACTTGGAACAATATCAGCAAGATTGATTCGGCTAAAATAGGTTTCGGTATTCCCAAATCTTCAGACGAAAAAGCGGGTGAAGACGATGACGACGACGATGAAACTGAAAATCCAGAGCCGAATAATGAAAAGCTATACCATACTAACGGATTTGACCGCCAGGAGGTCTATTACGATAAATGGACGGAGAAAATTTATATAACTACTCAAATGGCTTCCGGCGGTTATTCACCCATCCCTGGAGTTAAAGTTCCGTCGATTAATAAATACGGTGTTTTGATGTCTTCCGATAACGGTCAAACATGGAGTCTTTTGAAAAACGGTTTTACCGACAAAAGTGCTATGGTTATGACCACAACTACGAACGGAAGATTTTTTATGTTCTCGGCTTCCGGCGGCAAACCCGTTTTGTATTTCACACGACAAAAAAGGGATTTTGACTTGAGCAGTCTGGATTCCGTAAATATCAGTTGCAAAAAGGATTATCCGCTTTATCCTGATAAAGCTCAGAAAGACAAACAAATTCACCAATGGAACAAAATTGCGACTTTTTCAATTGCCAGAGGTCATTCGCAACGTATCGGTACGTCTTGGATAAATTCGGTCTATATTTCGTATCCCGTGTTTAATCATTTGGGGAAAGGCGAATTGATGATCGTAAAGGTTGATTTCATTGAACCTGATTTTCCAAACACAATTCTCACAAATCAAAATTGCTATGCTGTGAAGGCATCAGACAAAGATCACTCGCTTGGCTATGGAACTTTTGTCGAATCAACCGAAGAAGGCGTAAATTTTAAAAAAGGGTTGCCTTTCATTGCCGCCAAAACGCTTTTCTTTTATGCCGAATCAACCACCGGAGATAATTTTAAAGGAGAGAAAAAAGCCGCGTTCAAGGGGATTCTGATTGATAACCGGACAAACTCGTTTAGCGATGATTTTTTCCTGTCAAAAGACAACAACAAAAATCGTTGGTTCACAGCCAATAACGGCGTTGGTCATTACACCAAAGGAGCGTATTTTGTTCATCAGCAAACACAAAATTACGCCGTGCAATGGTCTGAACCCGACGGCATCCACGTCAGCGTAATTTCGGGACTTGAATTAAAGCGGGAAGATGACAAGAAGTTTTTAGAAAATCATAAAAAATATACGAAGAAAAAATAACTTGTTTTGGACTATTCAAAAGATATTTGTATTAGCTTAGTTAAGGAGAAATAAAATGAAAAATAGTGATTCTAAATTTATTTTGTTAATAACGATAATAGTTTTAGCGGCTTTTTTCAATATAGTTTCGGCACAGACGTTGCCGCAGGTTAGTCAGTTAAAAGGTTCGCTCGGAACTGCACCGGCAAGTGGTGCGACCGGCACTTTAACAACAACTGTAACTCGTCAGTCAACAGCGACGACAACACCTAATTGTTCAAGTGTTACACCGCCGAGTCAGTTTAATGCTTCGAGTGTGGACACTATTCGTTACAATGTCCATTATTTGAAAAACCCGTCTATCTTTCCGATATGCGTTCCTGTAAAACTAACGGTTATTGACGCTGCCGCCGACACAAGATTACATCTTGTTGCGTTTCAATCTCCTTTTAATCCGGCAGATATTACAAATTCAGCCAGATTTCTTGGCGATTCAGGATTCAGTGTCTTTACCAATGTAGACGACAGTTATTTTAATCTGTTAGTGCCGGGTAATTCTTCGGTGGCATTGGTTGTTTATAATAGTGCAGGTAATTTTCCGATCGGAACAATTTATAAGATCGAATTCAATGTCAAAAGAGTATTTTACGGCGGTTCGCCAGTTCCGATTCCCGATAATAATACGGCGGTTGCTAATGCTCTTTTATCGGTCAACGGAGTGGGAAAAATCTCGAATGTCAATGTTTTGTTCCCCGAAGGACCCGGAGTGTGTGATTCGACGGTGGGAAATACCAACGCCGCCATAGATCATTCGTGGATGGGAGATTTGATCGTTAAATTGAGGTCTCCGCAAAACACGATCATAACTTTGATAGATCGAATCGGAGTCCCGGCAACCGGTAACGGAATCGGCGGCAATAATTTATGTAAGTCAACTTTTTACAGTTCTTTCAATCCGCTTAGTCAAGATATTGAGAATTTTATGGGACAACCCGTTCGAGGCAACTTTTTTTCCGATGCAGGCTCATTTCGTAATGAAAATGCCAACGGCAATTGGACTCTAAATGTTTCTGACAATTTCCTCAATGATACCGGCTCTATCCGGCGGTTCGGACTTGAATTGACCTCGATTCCCCGTGCTAGAACTCCTTTCGATTACGATGGTGACAACCGCACCGATCTATCCATTTTCCGTCCCGGACCGGGTGAATGGTGGTATCAAAAATCATCAAACGGCGGAAATGCCGCATTACAATTCGGTCAATCAACCGATAAGCTCACGCCGGGAGATTTTACGGGTGACGGCATTACCGATATTGCATTCTGGCGACCTTCAAGCGGAGCATGGTTTATTTTAAGAAGCGAAGATTCTACATTTTTCAGCTTTCCCTTTGGAGCAAATGGCGACATTCCTGTGCCTGCGGATTACGATGGGGATACTTTTACAGATGCTGCGGTTTTTCGCCCAACGGACAATCGTTGGTATATTTTGCGATCAACTGATGGAGGTGTTACCAATATTGCTTTTGGAGCAACCGGCGACAGACCTGTGCCGGCGATTATGACGGTGACGGGAAGGCAGATATTGCTATCTACCGTCCCGCATCGGGGCAATGGTGGCGAAGAAGTAGTATAACCGGGCAAACTAGTGTATTGCTGTTCGGAACTAATACGGATAAAACCGTGCCGGGAGATTATACCGGCGATGGAATAGCCGATATTGCACTTTGGCGACCGTCAACCGGAGGATGGTTCATTTTGAGAAGCGAAGATTTAAGTTTCTTTTCCGTTCCATTTGGTTTAAACACAGATATTCCAGCTCCTGGTGATTATGATGGCGACGGCAAAATTGATTTAGCGGTCTTTCGACCTTCAAATGCTGTCTGGTATATTTTACAATCGCAATCAGGAAATGTTTCCTTCCAACAATTTGGCTTGAACGGAGATCAACCGACTCCAAATGCCTTTGTGCGATAAATTTTATACCTCATTTTTCACTCAAACTATTGAGAATATCTCCAACCATAATTCATTTTGAATGTTGGTTGGAGATATATTTGTTCGAGTCAAAATGTTATTTGTGTTAATATCTTGGCGAAAAAAAATCTTTTACTGGAAATGTGGTGTAAATTTTGAACAAAAGCCATTTTTCTATCGTAATGAGATATAACAATGGCTAAAAAATTCGATACAAATCCGCTTGATCCAAAGTTTCCTGAAAGAATTAGGGAAACGCAAAAAGAATTGCAAACTGTAGCTTTGCCTGAAACGAAAAATGGTCAGACACGCAAATTTGCCGATCCGATTGATACTGAGGAGCAAACCCGCAAATTTAATGATGCAGAATTTGATTCTTATCAAACAACATTTGGCAACGAAGAAAATCAAACTGCAACATATCAGCCAAAGGCTTTTTACAACGACAATGTTGACGAAAAAAAGAGCCATAACATCGGCAGTATTAGTTTGCCCGAAAATGTTTTGATGGCTTTGCCTTATATTCCTTTATCTTATGTCGGAATTATTGCGGGAATTATTGAATTATTTTTCATTCCGAAAAGTGAGCCGAAAATTCGTTATCACGCGGCTCAAGGGCTTGCCGCTCAATTGGGAATTTCCCTGATTCTAACGATTCTCGGTTCAATGGGATGGATCAGCGGTTTTGATGATATAGCCGATGTTTTTTGGCTTGTCTCAACAATTTTTTTGATCGTCTTTACAGTTAAAGCCTGGCAGGGAAAACCGATCCATATTGAATCGGTTGAAAAATTGACCGATTGGTTGGAAAATTTTATCAAACCGCAAAAGTAAAATACAAAGGAGAAAATAGGCATGTATTGTTCATCCTGTGGAAATCAGATAAAAAAAGGTCTGAATTATTGCAATTCCTGTGGTGTGAGAATTGTTGATGCCGAAGACATAAAAAGCGGCTCAAAAGGTCAGAATGTATCTACGGCGATAAGCTATATCGGAATTGCCGGAATTATCGGTTTTATTGCTTTGGTCAAACTTCTTTCGGAAAAAAATATTGATACACCGGCGATGGTTATGATTCTCATTGCCTTTTCAGCAACGATTTTTGGAATCTGTTTTATGCTTATAAAACAACTTTCGGGCAATTCGGAAAAATCAAATCAACATATTGAATTCCAAAACGATGTTCCAAGAACAATAAAATCAGTAGATACAAATCAACTTGAAGAACCGAAACATACACCCGCGAGTGTTATTGAAAACACAACCCGAATACTTGATAAAGTTCCGGTTGAGCGAAAATAGATTTCCGAGTAAAATCTCACAATGTCATTTCTTGCAAAAATTATATTACTTTTTCTAGTCTTTTTATTTATATCAGTTTTGGTTTATGTGCTGGTTGTAAAAGCCTTCTATTGGGGCGATAAAGATGAACCGTCAAAGAAAGTAAAAAATAAAAAACAATGATGTGAAAACTGAGAAAAGTTTTCACATCATTGTTTTTGGTCACATCCAAATTTACTTATTTTTTAACTTTTTATGTTTGATGAAGGCAGCTTCAGTTAGATATACATTCAATTCGCAAATATCTTTAACATAATCGCCGATTCGCTCCAGATGTTTGGCAACAAAAAGCAAATGAGCCGCACCTGTTGTCGTTTCAGGCTTATCTATCATCATTTCGATCAATTCGCCGAAAACTTTATTGTAAATTTTATCAATTTCCTTATCACGCTTAATTATCTCACGCGAAAGATCTGCATCTTCAGAAGTGAAAGCATCCAAA
>JBGTHN010000198.1:0-9864 GCA_041746235.1 Pyrinomonadaceae bacterium
AAAACAAGCCGACCGCAAAATAAATGATTCCCTTGAGACCGACGATATTTGTTTCATAAGTCCGGTCAAAATCTACAAAAGTTTTTTCGTGCTTTGCCATAATTCTTTATTTAATTTCAAAACAAATATCTGAAATTTGAAATTTGAAATTTGAAATCTTCCTAGTGTCCTTTACCGTGTTTGATCGCATTTTCAAAAAACGGATCTTTGTACGGAACAAGCGGACGTTTTTTCAGTTGGTAAAAGAATGCTGCTAACCATAAACCACCGACAGCAATCGGTCCGACGATATACCAAATATGTAAACGGAACGGCACTTCCAATAGATGCAATTTGAGTTCGCCGATCATCGGACTCGGTCCAATGATGTAAAACATATCAACTAAACGCATAAACAAAATGAAAATTGCCAACGCCGCCAACCATTTCGCTTTACGTTTAAAATCTTGCATCAACAAGATCAAAAACGGAAATGCAAAGTGGAACACAATTAAAATTATTCCGATTGCTCCCCAACCGCCTTTTGAACGAACAAGATAAAATGGTGTTTCTTCCGTCAAATTTCCCGACCAAATGATCAAATATTGCGAGAAGTTGAAATATGCCCAGACCATTACGAGTGCAAGCATCAATTTTCCTATATCGTGAAAATGTCTCTTGCCTAAAACTCTGTCCATCGGCGGTTTATCAACTAAATTTGCCAAAATAGCAACTGAGAAACAGAAACAACTTAATGCCCAACCGGCGGTAAACAAAAAGCCCCACATCGTCGAAAACCAATGCGGTTCAAGCGTCATCATCCAATCAACCGACAAAAATGTAACAAGCAAAACATAAGCAATTATTGCCGGAGCAGAAAATTTTGTTGCCGAACCTAAATGCAATGCCGATTCTTCATAACTCTCGGAAGCATCTTGGTGACGAGACCATTTATTCATCATAAATGCCATAAAGCCAAATAATCCGAAATAGAGAACTGCACGAACCGCCCACGCCCACGGTTGCAGATATATTCCTCTTGCCAAGATAAAACGATCATTCGGTAAATTTGCCCATTCGTAAAGATTGAAAACTCCCATTCCAATCGGAATAAACAACAAAGCTAAAATTGGAATCGTCCGCGAACAAGCTTCCATTATTCTTCTAATGACAACACCCCAGGCACCGCCCGTCAGATATTGAAGAAACAAAATTCCCAATCCGCCAAAACCGATTCCTGCCCAAAATATAAAACCCAAGAGCCAACCGCGAAGAGCGTTTTCAATATCGCCCATCAAAAGACCAACTAGCCAAATTATCGTAAAGACCGCACCGATACCGAGAGCAACATTTTGCCAACGGCTGATAAATTCAGGTGCTTTGTAGGTATCATTAACCATTATTTAGCACCTCCGGTCTTGTTTTCTGTTGTTTCAGACTTTTCATTATTTGTTTTTTTATCTGAATTTCCCGCATTATTTGCATCTTTTGCAGAATCCGACGCATTATCCATTTTCATTTCAGGATTCTGACTGATTTGCAATGCACGTATATATGCAACGATCGCCCAACGATCGGCAACGGGAATTTGTGAAGCATAACTATTCATCTTGCCCCAACCGTTTGTCATCACATCAAAAAAGTGTCCGACAGGTGCATTTCTAAGCCGATCATCATGATAGGTCGGAGGTGCAGGATAACCTCTACGTACGACCATTCCATCACCTTTTCCGACCGGACCATGGCAGGCAATACAGAAAATCTTGTATCTTTGCTCGCCTCTGTCAAGTAATTCTTGATTTATAGGAATCGGAAATTCTTCTACATCATTCGGAAAACTCGAAACAAGTGTGTTTCCCGTATTCGGATCAGTTGTTGATTCAACTTGTGCATTCGGATCGGCGTTATCTTTTTTACCTGTGTAAAGTGCCTTATTATCTCTAAGTTGTCCTCGTGCAACCGTGCCTTCAGGCAAATCTCTCATCGCCTTACCGTCCGCAAAAAAGTCACTCTCTTTATAAGGCTTTAATTTTGGCTGATCCTGCATATCATAACGACAACCAATTGCCAGTAGGCAAAAAACGCTAATCAATATGCAGTATGCAGTGAATTTGTGTATTTTGAGTTTATTCATCTACGTCAAAAACCTCCTGCGGATTAAGGCTTTCCATAAATACTTTTGTTTCCTCATAATCAAATTTGGGGTCTTCCGCTTCGACAAGCAAGAAAAACTTTTCTCTTGACGCTAAATTAAATCTCGGCACATTAAATACAGGATGATAGGGCTTCGGCAAACCGTTGAGCAGCAGCATCCCGAAAACCGCCGTGAATGCCGCCAACAAAATTGTCAACTCGTATGCAGGCGGAATAAATGAAGGCAGACTCAGATGTGGACGACCACCAACAATGATCGGATATTCGAAGACGTGTGTTCCGATCTGTAAAGCAAATCCCAGACATAATCCGATAATTCCACCAGAAAAAACCAGATACGGCAAAATTGTCCGTTTGATGCCAAGTGCTTCGTCCATTTCGTGAATCGGAAACGGCGAAAACGCATCGGTTTTTGTATATCCGGCATCACGGAGTTTCTCCGCTGCACGAACGATTTCGGTCGTCGAATCAAATTCTGCTAATATCCCGTAAATATTATTGTCTTTCATATTTTCTGACTATTGCAACCAACTTTGTTTGTCGGCAAATAGCTTGACATGGGTGAGTTGCCCGTGTTCTATAAGCGAACAAACTCAAGTTGGTTGCAATTTCAATTTAACAAATTCTACTCTGAATCTTCACCTTTCGGTACATTAATTTGATCCATATGATCCGTTTCAACTCCATCATCGTGATCCCCGTGTAATGCTCCGTGGGCAACTTCCGCTTGTGGCAATAGTGTTCTGACCTCGAATATCGAGATAACCGGAAGCATTCGGACAAATAAGAAGATCAAGGCAAAGAATAGACCGATCGTTCCGAGAAACATCGAAAGATCGAATATCGTCGGCGAATACATTCCCCAAGACGAAGGTAAGAAATCTCTGTGCAAACTCGTTACAATAATCACGAAACGCTCAAGCCACATACCGACACTTACTACGAGCGATATAATAAATAACCAAAATGCACTTTCTCTAAAACGCTTGATCCAAAGGAACTGAATTGAAACACCGTTACATAAGATCAGTAGCCAGTATGACCACCAATAAGGTCCGTTCCACATCCGATTTGCCATCATAAACTGCTCATAAGGTGCGGCACTATACCATGCAAAAAATCCTTCCATCGCATAACCGTAAACAACAATCATTCCCGTTGCAAGCATCACCTTGCCCATATAAATAAGGTGTGTATCGGTGATTAAATCTTTTAGGTTATAAACGATACGCAAAGGAATACAAAGAATCAGAACCATCGCAAACCCTGCAAAAATTGCCCCAGCGACAAAATACGGAGGGAATATAGTTGCGTGCCAACCCGGCAGTTGTGCCACCGAGAAGTCGAAACTTACGATCGAGTGAACGGATAAAACGAGCGGTGTTGAAAGTCCTGCAAGCAATAAATATGCGAGTTCGTAACGATGCCAATGTCTTGCCGAACCACGCCATCCCATTGAAAGTAATCCATATGCAAATTTGAAATACTTATTTTTTGCACGATCCCGTAAAGTTGCTAAATCGGGAATCAAACCAACATACCAAAATAAAAGCGAAACCGTTGCATAAGTGGAAACCGCAAAAACGTCCCACATCAGAGGGCTTCGGAAATTTTGCCACATTCCCATCGTGTTCGGATACGGCAACATCCAGTATGCAAGCCACGGACGACCTGTGTGCAAAATGGGAAACATCCCTGCACAAGCCACCGCAAAAAGCGTCATCGCTTCGGCAAAACGGTTGATCGAAGTTCGCCATTTCTGATTCAAAAGCAACAGAATCGCAGAAATCAACGTTCCGGCGTGACCGATACCGATCCACCAAACAAAGTTAATGATCGGGAACGCCCATCCGACAGGTTGGTTGTTTGCAAATACACCGACACCCGTTACCAAAAGATATGTAACCGTCAGCATCAACACCTGCAAAATCATAAATGCGATACCGAAACCGATGAACCAAACAAACGGCGTTCTCTTTTTTAGCGTAATATCACTGATCGTATCAGTTACGGTGCCGTAATCGTGTTGCCCTTCGACCATCGGCGGGTAGATTTTTTTCTGAATCTCTTTTATGTCTTTTACGTCTTGCATAGCTTTCCTAGCAATTAAAATTTCAAATCCTAGACTTCAAATCCGTGATTCCATTTTTCATTTTGTAGATTTCAACTTTTATTCTGAAATCTTAAATGTGAAATTTGAAATCTTCTTAATGACCGCCTTCTTCTTTTTTCACAGGCTTAATAAAATCAGGCATATCTTTATTTTGATTTTTCACAGCTGCCAAATAAGTCGTTCTTGGTTGCGTGTTCAACTCTTCATTTAACAAAGCATAATTGCGATGATCTTGTTTACTCTTTGCAACTTGGCTGTCTTTGTCGCCCATATCTCCGAAAATGATCGCATCCGAAGGGCAAGCCGATTGACAAGCGGTTACAATTTCGCCGTCACGAATATCACGACCGTCTTTTTCAGCCTCAATTCTCGCCGCCGAAATTCTCTGTGTGCAATATGTGCATTTCTCCATCACACCACGACTGCGAACCGTAACTTCAGGGTTACGCATCAATTTAGTTTGCGGCGTGTCCCAATCTTGATAAAGCAGGAAGTTAAAGCGTCGAACTTTATACGGACAGTTATTTGAACAATATCTCGTTCCGATACAACGGTTATAAACCATATCGTTCAAACCTTCGGCACTATGAACAGTTGCGTGAACAGGACAAACAACTTCGCAAGGTGCTTGTTCACATTGTTGACACAAAACAGGTTGGAAAAGAGGTCCTTCGATCTGATTAGATTCCGTCATATTACCTTTGTAATATGCGTCAATTCTCATCCAGTGCATCTCACGACTTCGCTCAACTTGTTCCTTACCGACAACCGGAATATTGTTTTCCGACTGACAAGCAACAACACAGGCATTACAACCAACACAAGAATTCAAATCAATTGTCATCGCCCAACGATTATGTTTTTCATAAACATCGCTGAACTCATTTCCATACATTGACTTGTCATATAATTCCGCCGGATCTTCTAATTTTTCCTCAAGATGATGCTCATATTCTTCCAAACCCCAGCTACGCAAAATATCACGTCCTTCCATATTGAAGTGAATTTGCGTCGAAGCAACATTGGTTTGAACCTTTGTATTATCCACACTTCCCTTTCCAAACCACATTGCATCGGACTTTTGAACATCAAAGACGTTATAACCGATTCCCGTTCCAACTTTTCCGGCACGATTTCTTCCATAACCCATAAATAGAGTAATAACTCCATCGGGTTGTCCGGGCGTGATCCACGCCGGAACTTGTTCTTTGATCTTGCCACCTTGATATGTAACTTCGAGCAGATCGGACTCCATATTTCCGCCTTTTGTTGTAATAAAGGCTCTACCCAATTCACCACCCGCATAATCTTCGTATCTTTTATCCTGATTAATGCCCAACTCTTTTGCGGTATTTGGACTAACCAAAGCAACATTTTCCCAGGTGATCTTGTTCATGGGATTCGGTAATTCCTGCAACCAACCATTGTTTGTAAAACGTCCGTCATAAACACACGGATCGGGCAAAATTGCGATTTCCAAATTGCCTTCGCCGCTTGTTGCCGGTGTGGTTTCACTTAAAAATCCTGCATTTACCGAAACTGATTTTGTTGCCGCTTGTGAATTCGGCACAAATCCGTCGTGAACAACTTTTTTCCAGTTGTCTTCAAATGTTTTCGGTGCAGTTGCTCCGTTTGTCGAAGTTTCTTGAGCCGCCGGAGTTGCTTGCGGTGTCGCTTCAGGCGTTGCTTTTGATTCAGGAGTTGCAGTCGGAACAGGTGTTGCCACCGGAGTTGCTGTTGCTTCCGGTGTCGGAGTTACAGCAGCCTTTTCTTCTGCCTTGCTTTCTTCTTTATTTTCGGTAGGTTTCTTTTCGTCCGCAGAATCTTGTTTTGTTGCACCGGCAGTCGGAGCAGATTTCAAACCTTGTTTTTGCCAAAATTCCTGCACGATCGCCATATCATTTTTTTCAAAGTTTTCTTTGAAGAAAAGTTGAACGACTTCATAAACAGTCTTGCTGTCATAAAGCGGTTTGATCAATGGCTGAACGATTGAAACCGTTCCGTCATAAGCTCTCGTATCGCCCCACGATTCAAGATAATTTGCCGAAGAAATATGCCAATGACTGATAATTCCTGTTTCATCAACATAATCACCAAAATGAACACGAAGCGGAATTTTGTCCATTCGCTCTTTGTTCAATTTTAAATCGGCAGGTGTGTTATAGACAGGATTTCCACCTAAGATCACAAGTATCTTAACTGCACCGCCGTCAATATCTTTAACAAGTTCGGCAAGTTGTTCTCTTTGCAATTTGTCCGTATTCGGTGCAAGCGGTTCAATATAATCAACCGTTTGACCAACATTGCCGAGTGAATCGTTCATCGCGTGTGCAATGGCATGAACGACCGGAGGTTGATTATCACCCACGACGACAAGAGATTTACCTTTGTGTTCTTGTAAATCTTTCGCCATTTCTTCGATCCATTTGGCATTTTCCGTATAGTTTGAACTTGCTCCCGAAACACCTAACGCTTTGGCAATCGCTTTCGCAATTTCCGGCATCTGACTCGGTTTAGCGGCTAGGCGATGGTCGGCTTTGGCACCTGTCAAACTCATTGTCGTTTCAACAGCATAAAGCCGATTCATTTCTTTTTTGCCATTTGCTAATGAACGAGCTTTTGAAAAATCCTTGATGTATCGAACATTGAATTTTGAGAAAATATCAGCATCGAGCGAAAGAATTCTTTCGGCTTTGTCGAATTTGCAAACCGCTTGAGCAGTTGAACCGAAAGCCATTTTCGCACCAGCCATCGCATTGTCATTATTGACGGGTTCATATTGAATCCATTTTGCGTTCGGAAGTTCTTCCAAAATACGCTTCATCTGGTCAATCAAAGTCGGCGATGTAACCGTTTCGGTCAAAATTCTAATTCCTGCACCATTATCTTGACGATTTTTTTCAATTTCGGCACGAAAATCTTTCATAAAATTCTGCCAGTTTGAAGAATTTCCACGATTACGAATTTCTTTTGAACGATCCGGATCATAAAGATTCAGTAAAGATGCTTGAGCCAAAACGTCCGTCGCACCGAGACTTCCCGGATGATCGGGATTTCCTTCGATCTTTGTCGGACGACCTTCGTTTGATCGGGCAAGAAGTCCTGTGGCAACTCCGCCTAAAGTCATTGCCGTTGCATAAAACAAAGGTTTGCCCGGCACTAAGTTTTCAGGTTGAGTAACATAAGGTACTATTTTTTCAGCTGGTTGAATTACACAACCGCTTAATCCAGCCAATGCCAAAGATGCCCCCATAACTTTGATAAAGTTACGACGACTTAATGAATTATCCCACTCTTCTGCCTGTGCGGGATATTCATACTTTACATATTCCTCAAACTCAGGTGCATCAACAAACTCTTCAACGCTACGCCAATATTCCTTACCGTTTTGTTGAAGGATCTTGTTTTTTAATAATGCAAAGTTAGTTTTACTGTCCTTGCTCGCCATTCATTTTCCTCAATTAGAAATGCAAAATTAAATATGAAAAAGTTCGGTGATTGAATTTATTTTGCATTTTGAATTTTTAATTTTTAATTCAAACCTATCTGTGACAAGTCGAACAACTCGTCAACAATTCTCTACTGCGAATTTTATAATCTGTCTTTAACTTGGTTCTTTGTTCCGCCGTTAAATCATTATCTTTCCACTGCATATTGTAAATTTCTTCTTTCGGACGGATAAATTGTTCGGGATTTCGGTGACAAGATAAACACCATTCCATTTGAAGCGTGTTTTCCTGATAAACCGCCGGCATTTCATCAATCTGACCGTGACAAGTCGAACATCCGACACCTTTAGCTACGTGAATACTGTGATTGAAATACGCATATCCGGGCAGATCGTGAACTCTTTCCCACTTGAGCGGTTTATTGTCACGAAAACTTGCCCGCACAGGTTCTAAGTATTCTTGATCGGCGTAAAGTTGATTATGGCAATTCATACAAGTTTGCGTTGGTGGAATTCCCGCAGACGCACTTGTTTCAACCGATGTGTGACAGTAACGGCAATCAATGCCGTCGTCGCCAACGTGGTGTTTATGACTAAATTGAACAGGCTGTTGTTTTTCCAAATAACGTCCTGTCAAATATGAAGAACGTGCAATTTGGGTATATGCATAAAAGACAACACCGCCCAGCACAATTGCCACGACCATAGATGCTTTAGCTATATTATTCGCCCCGCGATGAAAAAGTTGAGCCATCGTTTTTTATCTCTTTGTTTAGAATTTTCCCGAAAAAATAGTTCACCTGTAGCTTTCGATTTTGTAAAATATTCGAAGTTTAAAAGACAAACTTTGTTTTTTTATAATTATTAAGACCTATTGCAATAGTTAGATTGATTTTACCCAATCTTTCAAAATCCGCAAATTCTAATATGAAAATAAATGGTTTTCTAACTTTGTGCAAGTTTTCACAAAATTAGAATTACTCATTAAGTTCATCAAGTTTATTTGAATTTCAAGTCCAAAGTTACCGTTTCGCTATAAACTGATTAAATATAATCTAAAGCCGTTACACTAAACTTCTGACCCGGAAAGAAGAGCTGCTCCGATCGCACCGGAATTTTCGCCCAATTCTCCGGCGACAATTTCAACCGTTTCAAAACTCGGAATAAAAGAAAGTTCTTTAGCTCTTTCAATAACCGCATCTAAAACTATTTCTCCGGCTTGCATAATCTCGCCGCCGATAACAATTTTTTCTATATTCAAAAGATTTATTACACCGGCAATCGCCGTTCCGATGTAAGTTCCTGTGCGTTCCAACATCAATTGGGCAAAATCATCTTCGTTGTTTGCCGCTCGAACAATATCAGTAATGGTTATGTTTTCTTCGCCGATCGTATTTAGAGAAGATGTCGCATCTTTATGAAACCAACGTCGCGTTCGTTGCAGAATATTGGCGGAAGAGGCGACATCTTCGAGCTTCATTCCTTCGGAATTTATTGCAATGTAGCCAAATTCACCCGCAAACCCCGACGCACCATACCAGAGATTATTTTCAAAAATCAACGCACCACCGATTCCTTCTCCGAGTGTTACATAAAACATATTTTCACTACCACGTCCGGATCCAAAAATATGTTCGGCATAAGCGGCAGCATTCGCATCATTTTTGATATAAATTTTTAAGTTTGTCGCCGATTCAAGTTCACTCAACAAATCCAACTCAACCATTTCCGGCATTCTGGTTGAAAATGCAACCCGATTAGTTTTGCTGTTAAGAAGTCCGGGAACAGCTATTCCTAGTTTCTCAAAACCGTTAAACCGTTGTTTTGCGTCATTTATAAAATTTACAAGTTGAAGTAGTTTCTGTTGTTCAGTATCAATCGAAGTCTTAAAACTGTCAATCACACCACCTGTTTTGTCTAAACAAACGGCAATCATCTCCGAATTACCAACTTCAACGCCAACAAGTTTTTCAGTTTGATTAGTATTTTCTTGCATTATCTTAAATGTATCTAACGTATTTTACGGGCAGGAAACTAACGTGATTTTAGACACTGTATAACGGAGTGTCAAACATTGAAGCACTAACATAAATAGTTTGACGAACAGGCTTGAGAAAGTTACTCTTTCATAAACTAACTTTTGATAAAGTTATACTGTTAAAAGTAATTT
>JBGTHN010000199.1:0-8450 GCA_041746235.1 Pyrinomonadaceae bacterium
AGGAAACGCAACTTCAAAGTTTGAAGTTGCGTTTCCTTATTTCTAGAGTAAAAATTTGTTTTATTCGACTATGTTTATACCTTCTGCGGAAGCAAATGCAACTGATGTTCCTTTATTATTTAGAAAATGAACTTTTGAATATCCTTTATCCTTTCCTGTGCTTAAAAACTTGTTTACGATCTCTTCCTTTTCCGCAAGACTTTTGTCATTCCATGCATCAGTAGTGATTGCAAACAAAGTGCTTTGATTGATTCTTGCGGAATTAACGTATTCCTTTAAAGTAGAATTCTCCAAATCTACTACTTTTACATCTTTGGATACTTCATTTTTGTTCTTATCTATAACCGAATAACCACCGACTAAAAAGAATACAGCAGCGACTAAAACAACTACGATGGTAGTTATAACTAAATACTTATTTGCACTAAATAAACTTTTCTCCGATAATTTTGAAATATTTGCTGATGAATGTTTCTCATTTTGCTCAACATTAGAATTTTCTGCATTATCCGGTGAATCATTTGATTCGGACTTTCTCTCTTTTAAAATTTCAAGCAATTCTAAGGTTTTAGAGGTTGCTTCTGAAATGGATTTATCATGAATAATTCCATACTTATTTGCTAAATTGCTTACACTTGAATTCTCTTTTTCCTGTTCTAAAAGTTCAACATATTTGTTTCCAACAGCGACATTGCATTCGATAGCAGCGGCAACCAATAGAGGTGAAAAGAAGTTTTCGTTGGTTTTTTCTTTGAATACTTTTAATCTTTTGAAGAAATCTTTTTTGATTAACTCATCAAAACTCTCTGCTTTTTCAGCTTCATCAATAAAGTCCTGAAATTTTAATGCGGCGATTAATAATTCCGAATCATCTTCATCAGTTGAATATAGCGGAACGCTTGACCATTCTGCATATAATTCATGGATGTGTTCGATAAGTTCGTCTGCTTTAAATATTAGTTCTCTTTGTTCGTTACCGACTTCTTTTGTGAGCAACTTAGAAACAACCAAATCAAATTTACTTCGGACTGTTTCGGAATAAGGCGAATTTCGATAAAATCTTGCTAAAGAGATCAAGGCTTGTGAACTTAAGCTCGGTTTTGTTGATTCGCAAAATCTACGTAAATGACTTACAGAAATATTTCTATCCCGAAGTGAAAGTGCAGAATACCAGTTTTCCGTTTCTTGCATTAAACGAAATTCTGCTTGAGCGTGTTGTGGTGATTTTATATCTTCGGTCAGTTGTAAAAATTCCTGAAGTGATTGTTTTACTTCCAAATCGTCATAGGATTTGGATACTATTTTCATCTGTTCCCGTTCAACACTCGTAAGAACATGCTCAACCATTTGTAAGCCATTCACTTCATCTAAAGCACGGCGACGATAAAAATCTAATTCATCTTCTTTCGATTTTACCTGATTTGTTACCGGTGTAACTTTCGATTCAAACGTATTAACGGCTTCAAGATTAGTTTCATCTACTTCTTCAACGAAATTTAAATCCAATTCATTTTCTTCGATGACATTAACAGTTTCTCTAAATTCTACTGTTTCAGGTGAGACAGCAGTTTCCACTTCTATTTGAGTTAAATCATTATTGATGACATTTGAATCTTCTTCGAATTCCAACTTTTTGGAGTCATTATTTTCCCGAACAACCGCTTCAGTTAAACTATTTTGGTTTTCTAAAACGGATTCTTCTTTTTTAAAAGCAACATTTATTGAATCATTTGTCGAAAGCGAATCAATAATAGTTTCTTCTAATAAATTATCTTGTTTTAACTCTTCTACGAGGTCTTCGAATAAACTCATTTTTTTTGATTAAAATATCTTATGTTGGACTAAAGAAAGGGAGGTAGAAGTGTGTGGAAAATTTAGAAGCAAAGATTTCGTTTAATTATTTTTTGCAAATTACCAAAATAATAATTTAATCATCATTTATACAGTTTGTTCCAAACAATTCCGTGATTTGAGCTGATGCCGTAAGCGACATCACACAAGGAGTGTTATCGGATGATGTAGCTTTTGTGGCAATAATTTGATAATCCTGCGTTAATTCCGAATCTGTTGGAGTTATCGGGCTCATTGTCATAATGAAATGACCCCGAATTAAATTTGTCCCGTCTATTGTTCCAAGTGAATTATTTGTTTCTGTATTCAATTCATCTAAACGAGCAAATCTGTTGTTTCTAGTAAAATAGGCTAGTTGAACTGATGAAATCGTTTTTAGACTGGCAAAAGCGTTTCCATTTCTTGAGGCACTGACAGCTTTTTGCAAAAAAGGTATCGCAATAATAGCAATTATTCCGATAATCACTACTACTAATATTAGTTCTATTAATGAAAAGCCATTTTGATTTCTGGACATTTATCCTCCTTTAGACTCTAAAGCTAAGCTAAGATGACAATATTTGGCACTATTTTTTTTACAAGTTTTGTCATTTTCCCTCAATAATTTTATTTTCAACCAACTATTTAACTGGCTTTGCAAGGTCATATGGGTATTAAGCAAGTCATCCGCTTAAGTTACAATTTTAGTGTTCGCAAATAATGTGCCATAAAACCTCAGTTTTAATGATAAAAAAAAACTCCCCAAAAACTTAAAAAAATATGTTAGTCTATTGCTTACGCTCAACGTATCTAAAATCGTTAATAAATCTAACTATGAATTTAATAACTAATTTTTTATTTGTCGTTTTATAATCTATTTTTTTTTGTTATCAAACTATTTATTTTGATAGAGAAAACGGATTATTATTTAAGTAAAATTTAATGTTGGTTGAAAAATTTTGCGATTTTATATATAAATAGAGTTTTTTGCTTGTAAAAAAAGAAATATTATTAAATAAGGATATTATATTCGGAGACAATATGGCAGCTAAACGAAAATCAAAGGCATCAAAATATTTAACAGTTCCCACCCGTCCAATTCCCGTTGACAGAGATCGCTCTGTTGCTGGGCTTTTAGAAAAAATGGAAGGTGCGGGTTTTGGTGCAAAACAACTTGCAGAAGCACATCGAATTTGGATTGATATGTTGGATGACAACGTAACGGTTTATATGTGTGGTTCCGGCAATCTTATACCGGCAGGAATGCGTCGGCTTTTGGGTTACATTGTAAAAAACCGATTTGTAGATGTTTTAGTTTTATCTGGAGCAACGCTTTTTCACGATATTCACGAAACTCTAGGTCGGAATCATTATCAGGCTCATCCAAGTATGGATGATGAAGAACTTATTGATGCAGAAGTCGCACGCATCGGTGATATGCTCGCCGATTCTGAAGAATACAAAGAAGCCGATGAATGGCTTGGTAGCGTCATCAATCAATTAGAATTGTCGCGTGCATATTCAATCCGCGAATTTTTACATCTCGTCGGACGCGAACTTGCGGAAATAGCCCACGAAGACGGCATTTTAACTGCCGCCTTTAAATCACGAGTTCCGATATTTTGTCCTGATTTGCTAGGTTCGCCTCTATCAGTTGGCATTTCACGTTGTCGCTTTGAGAAAAAGATTGACTTTAATTTGGACATCACTCAGGATGCTTTGGAAATGATGCAGATCGCACAACAGACACGAAATTCCGGCATTATCACTTTAGGAAGTGTCCACGGACAAAACACTATAAATACTGCGGAAGTTGCTTCTTACATTACACGCTCAAGTGTAAGAGGACATAAATATGCAATTTCGATAACCACCGATGCAATGCCGATGGGAATAAGAACTCCTTCGATTAATGGAAATCACACAAATATGTTTGGTAAATTGCTCAAAAACGCAATTACTGCTTATGTTCCGAGTGATCCTTCTATTGCTTTGCCGATGCTTGTAACAGCCCTTTCACAAACTGCGGCTAAGTTCATAAAAGCCCGAAAAAGTCCGCAATTTACATTGATCGGAAAAGAAATGGGCATCGAAATTCCTTAATAAAAGGTTAAGTTAAAAATAAAAACGTAAAGCATTATTATTATAATTTTATTAATGTTTTGCGTTTTTATTTTTATGAACATTTATGTTTTGTAAATCGTATGAAAAGTTTTAGATTGAGAAAAATTTCAAAACTTTCGAATATTAGAGTAAAATTACAATATGAAGTATCAAAGAATTTTGGAGAAAAGTATGAATAAAAAAATAATGAACAGATTTAACGGTCGTTATATTTTAGGTCTTACATTGGTAAGTGTGATTTTAATTTTTGCCGGTTGCGGAGCATATTGGAATGCCTCAAAAAACAGTTCTGCAACGAACCCAAAAGCACTAAATGAAAAGCCTAGCACTCCTATTGTGGTTGATGGAGTGAGGACATCATACGCAGATATAGTTGAAAAGACAGCACCTGCTGTTGTGCAAATCACAGCCATCAGCAGCGGCGGAAAATCGAAAAAAGTTGACGGAAATATTCCTGAAGATTTCTTTGAACAATTTCCCAGTATGCCGCAAGAACACCAACCAAGACGCGGATTTGGTTCCGGTGTCATTGTAAAAAATGACGGAACAATTTTGACAAATCATCACGTCATTGATGAAGCCGATAAAATCACCGTTGAAATGAGTGATAACAAATCTTATGCCGCAAAAGTCATCGGTTCTGATCCTCCAAGTGACCTAGCTGTTTTGAAAATCGAAGGTGAAAACTTTCCATTTCTAAACCTCGGTGATTCGGATCAGGTTCGTATCGGCGACATAGTTTTAGCAATAGGTAATCCGCTCGGTATTGGACAAACCGTTACATCAGGAATAATTAGTGCCAAAGGTCGTCGAACAGGTTTGGGAGATGGTTCATCGTTTCAAGACTTTTTGCAGACTGATGCCCCGATAAATCAAGGTAATTCCGGTGGTGCATTGGTCAATGTGAAAGGTGAACTCGTTGGAATTAACTCTCAAATTCTATCAAATTCAGCCGGTGGAGGAAGTATCGGAATCGGGTTTGCTATTCCTTCAAATATGTCAAAAACCGTGATGGATCAACTTATTGAATTCGGCAAAGTCCAACGTGGTATGCTCGGTGTGAACATACAAGATATTAATTCAGAGTTGGCTAAAACTCTTGAATTAAATGAAGCAAGCGGCGTAATTGTCAGCAATGTACGCGAAGGAAGTGCAGCCGATAAAGCAGGTATTAAACGCGGAGATATAATCACAAAAATAAATGGTGAAATAGTTGAAGACGGCAATTTATTGAGAAACAAAGTTGCCGCAACCAAACCCGAAACACAAATAACTTTGACTGTCATCAGAGATAAAAAAGAACAAGAAATAAAAGTAACTTTAGATGAATTCAAGATTGAAGGTGCTAAGGAAGGTCAAGAAAAAGATACAAAAACTGATGAAGGTAAATCAACACAAAATGGTAAATTAGGCTTGAGTCTTCAACCAATAACACCTGAAATCGGAAAAGCATTAAAAATTCCGGCTGAAGTTAAAGGTGTAGTAGTGATGGAAGTTGAATCCGGCAGTCCGGCAGATGAGCAAGGTATAATTAAAGGCGATGTAATTCTGGAAATTAACCGTCAATCGGTTGCAAACCTTGAAGACGTTCGTTCTGCTCTTGAAAAGTCAGGTGATAAAACAATGTTGCTTTTGATTTCTCGCGGCGGTCAGACTCTTTTTGTTACGGTAAAGCCAAATAATTAGACATTATCATTTTCATTTTTACCCGATGTAATTTGCGATTAGTGAATACATCGGGTTTTATTTTATGCTAAAATCAACAAAAAAGAATTTAGGATAATTTTATGATAAACAAAATTTACTTAGGGCTTTTGATATTTGCCGTTTTATTAATGAGTTTCTTAACATTTTACTCATACAGTTGGCTACAAAGCATCGGAGATCCGAAAGTTGCCGCAGAAAATTTCACTTATTTTGCTGATTTAAGTTGGAAATTACTGTGGTTTTCTTTTATCGGTTTAGTAGCATTTGCTAATTTTTTAATTTGGAAAAACGGAAAATCATGGTCTATCTGGGCATCATTTGTCTATTTTGCATTTTTTATTATTATTCAAACTCTATGGCTTGCTCCGGCACTTTTGTCATTTGAAAAGTTGAATAATTTAACCGACAGCAGTTTTTCAATCACACCAATTATTGGCGTAATGACTGTAGTCGTTTTAGCAATAGCTATATTTTTCAATCAGTTTATTATGCTTCGTGTAAGAGAAAAGACGATTGGAGATAATAATAATGAGGAAATAAATGAGTAATCTCCAATGTTTAAGAATGATTCTAAATAAAGACTGAGAAAATATAAAAGAGATATTGATTTAATCAATATCTCTTTTATATTTATCGGGACGGCGAGATTTGAACTCACGACCTCTTCCACCCCAAGGAAGCACGCTACCAGGCTGCGCTACGCCCCGTTATTTCTTTAACAGACTATGTTTGTAATAAAATAAAGTCAAACTTGATATTAATATTTGATAATATGCTTTGCGGCTTCTGCTGTTTGATTCGTTTTCAGCATTTCACGCAGTTCTAACAGTTGTGAAGTAAGTGATTTTAGAGCATCTCTTTTTTCATCATCAAAATCAGAATTTGAATTTTCAAATGAATCAGATTTTGTCTTTGTTTCAATCTCCAAATCTCCAATTTCTAGTTCTGTATCCTCAATTGATAAAAGGTCTTCAACTGGTTTTATATAATCTTTATCTTTTTTGGGTTCAGAATGAACAATTTTAAGACGATTTGTATCTTTCATTTCACTTTGAAGACGCTTTTTTGCACCGGCAATTGTATAAAGATCTTCATATAACAGATCTTTTATTTGCAACGCAATTTCTACGTCGCGTCGCCGATAAGTCCTTTGTCCTGAACGATTTTTTTGTGGCGAAAGCATCGGGAATTCTGTTTCCCAATAACGCAGAACGTGAGCTTGGACATCAACGATGTCGCAAACCTCACCAATTTTAAAGAATATTTTTTCCGGTATCGCTACTGAAGTTTGTGCCATTTATTCCTCTGATATGTTAAAGTTTTTTATAAATTCCGCCGTCGTTATTGTAAGTATTTAATAGATTTGTGTCAATAAAATTTTATGCAAACAGAATTTGAGTTCATCAATAATCTAAAAAACCGCTACGGACTAAACAGAATCGGTGATGATGCCGCAGTTTTGCCGAAAGATGATAAAACCGATCTGGTAATTTCCGCCGATATGCTTGTTGAAGACATAGATTTTCGGCTTGATTGGTCAGGACCTAGATTTATCGGACATAAGTCTTTGGTAGTTTCACTTTCAGATATTGCCGCGATGGGTGCAAAACCTTTTTGGTCAATGATTTCGATTGGCGTTCCCGAAAAAATCTGGAAAACTGATTTTGTTGATATGTTTTATGAAGGTTATATGCGTTTAGCAAAAAAATTCAAAGTTGAATTAGTTGGCGGTGATATTTCCAAAACTCCTGATAAAATTGTGATTGATTCGATAGTTGCCGGCGAGGTTTCAAAAGGAAATGCAATTATGCGTTCGACTGCAAAAGTTGGCGATTTGATTTTTGTTACAGGATATTTAGGCAGTGCAAATGCAGGTTTGCACCTATTAGAAAACGGCATTCGCTATAACAATTCTGCAAAAAGTTGGCAGAAAAAATTGTTATTGCGGCAACTTAAACCGAATTCTCAAAACGGAGAAAATTTATCAAATTTTGCAACTTCGATGATTGATTTGAGCGATGGAATTTCATCAGATTTGCAACATATTTGTAACCAAAGCAAAGTCGGTGCAAAAATCTTTGCCGATAAAATTCCCTTTGATAAAAATCTAGTCAAATTTTCATCCGAGAATTTGGATATTTTGGATTTTGCACTTCATGGCGGAGAAGATTTTGAACTTTTGTTCACAATCAAACCATCTGATTTGAAGGAATTTGAAAAAAAAATTTCGGGTACTTTTACTCACATCGGAGAGATTACGGAACTTGTTGAAAAGATTAAACTTATCCAAGATGGAAAGAGTCAAATTTTACAGCCAAATGGATACCAACATTTTAAATAATTTTGCATTGCTTGCAAAAAAGTCTTGACACGTTCGTTCAAATCGTGGTTATACTTTTAACCGTTGCGAATGAAAAGCAACTTTACGAAAAAATTTTAGGAGATAAGAAAGTGATTCAAATCTGGTTACAGACAAAACAACATACGAACGGCTCGCCCGCCATCCAGCAAATGCGGTATGGCAGTAGCTTATTTGTATCAGTCTGTGCGAGTTTTGAGAATTTAGATTATCCAATCAACAACCTCCGTGGGATAAATATAACGGAGAGTAAGAGTTAGTATAGCGGGAGCGGCAAGTTTCCGCTCCCAAAATATAAAATTTAGCGAGTTTTAAGCGAAAGCTGATAAACTCAAAAATTATTTTAGGAGCGGTAACGCATAAAGTTCTCGGAAAGAGATTTTAGTGTTATCGCTTTTTTGCGTTTTACGATATTTGACAACTGAATAAC
>JBGTHN010000200.1:0-5125 GCA_041746235.1 Pyrinomonadaceae bacterium
AGGCTTTTTTTGTGCAAAATTTAGAACAATTATTTTCCAAATCCATAAATTACTCCCACTCAATAGTTGAAGGTGGTTTTGATGAGATGTCATAAACCACGCGATTTACGCCGCGAATTTCCGAAGTGATTCTTGATGAAACTTGAGCTAGAAATTCGTGTGGTAATCTAGCCCAATCGGCGGTCATTCCATCGGTAGAAGTTATTGCACGTAAGGCGATGGTTTTTTCGTATGTGCGGAAATCGCCCATTACTCCGACTGAATATATCGGCAACAAAACGGCAAAGGCTTGCCACGTTTCTTTGTAAAGGTCGGCTTTTTTGAGTTCTTCGATAAAAATTTTATCAACACTTTGAAGCAGTTCGACTTTTTCGGGTGTGATGTCGCCGAGAATTCTAACGGCAAGTCCGGGACCGGGAAATGGATGTCTTTGCAGAATTTCGTCGGGAATATCCAAATCTTTTCCGATCAAACGCACTTCGTCTTTGAATAATTCTCGAAGCGGTTCAATTAGTTTGAGTTTCATTTTTTCGGGCAGACCGCCGACATTGTGATGTGATTTTATTGTCACGCTTGAACCGCGAAGCGATACGGATTCGATGACATCGGGATAGAGAGTTCCCTGCACAAGATATTTTACATCGCCGATCTTTTTAGCTTCGGCATCAAAAACTTTGATAAATTTTCGCCCGATTATTTTTCGTTTTTCTTCCGGATCGGTCACGCCTTTTAATGCTTTATAAAATTCTTTGGTGGCATCAACTCCGATGACATTTAAATGCAATTTATCTTCATAAAGTTTAAGCGTGTCTTCAAATTCCCTGTGGCGTAGCAAACCGTTATTTACAAATATGCAAACCTGTCTGTCGCCAATCGCTTCGTGAACGAGAGTTGCGGCAACGGTTGAATCTACTCCGCCCGAAAGTCCACAGACAACATTATCTGTTTCGCCGACCAATTCATTTATTTTGCCGATCTCTTCTTCGATAAATTGCGAAGGTGTCCAATCGCCCGCACATTTGCATATATCGGACAAGAAATTTTCAATGATCTCTTTGCCAAGCGATGTATGCGAAACTTCGGGATGAAACTGAACTGCATAAATTTGCTTTTCGTGATTTTCAATTGCGGTGATAACTTCGCCCGTAGTTGCTGTTTTGTGAAAACCTTCCGGCAATTCCGTAACGTGGTCGCCGTGGCTCATCCAAACGTCCAATTCTTCAGGCAGATCGGTAAATAATTGAGTTTTGCCGCTTAGACGTTTCAGTTTTGCGTGTCCGTATTCACGACGAACTGCGGGTTGCGATTCACCGCCAAGATCAATTGCGATCAATTGCATTCCGTAGCAAATCCCCAAGATCGGAGCATCAATTTTATCGTAAAAATCTTTATCAACTCTCGGATCTTCTTCATCAGTATCACTCGAAGGTCCGCCCGAAAGAATTATGCCTTTCGGATTTTTTTCAAGATTTTTCTCCAGCGGAAGATGAAAGGGATGAATCTCACAATAAACTCCCTGTTCACGCACACGCCGTGCGATAAGTTGGGTATATTGCGAGCCAAAATCAAGTATTAAAATAAGTTCGTGTTGCAAAATAAAATGTCTCCAAGAATACTATGTTCTAAATCTTTTTGTGTTATGTAATTAAATTTAAGGTTCTATTTTTTCTAAAATCGCATTAAATGTTGGCTCGCTTTTTAATTCTACCAAAACAACTCGTTCCCAATCCTTATAACCTTTTCTTGTAACTTTAATTGAATGTTCACCTACCGAAAGACTTATTTTTGAAGGTGTGCTTCCGACAAATTTTTCATCAATGTAAATTTCCGCACCATTAGGCTCGGAAATTATATTTGTAATTACTTTATCTGATTTCGATTCTGAACTAAGTTTTTCTTCATTAATCTCGGTATTTGGATATATAGGAACGAAATCAAAATGCTCTTTCAGCATATCTAAAATTTCACTACAAAAGATAGCAAAACCAAGTCCTTCTTTACCATTCCCTACAATTTTCCAAGTATTTACGCCAACGATTTCACCCCGATTATTTAATAATGGTCCCCCACTATTACCTGAGTTAATTGCTACATCGGTTTGTAAATGTATTCCTTCAACTCCAGCATCTCTGAAAGAACTAATAATTCCTTTTGTAATCGTATTTTGCAAACCTGAGGGAGAACCAATTGCAATTACATCCGCACCAACATTAACTGATTTGGCATTTGCTATTGGAATATAAGGGAAATCTTGTCCTTCAACTTTCACTAGTGCTAAGTCTTTTGTAGGATGTATAAAAATTGACACACTTTGTTTTCTTTCGCCTTTTGAAGTAATAATTGAAACACTCTGACTAGAGCCAATTACATGTTTGTTTGTCACTACTATTCCACTTTGAAGAATGAAAAATCCACTTCCACTTCCATTTGACGTTTCTATTGTAACTACTGCAGGTAAAACTTTCTGTGCAATTTGTTCAGTTGAAAGGGGAATTTTTGATGAGTCTTGAAATTCTGTTTTAACCTCTGTAAGATTGGTGGATTTGTTAAGAGGGTTTGTTCCTAAAAACTGTCCAATAGGTTCTAGTTTTATGTGAAACTCAGGTGAGCTAACTACATAATATATAATTCTGTTCACTCCATTAAGACTTGTCCAAACAAACGGACCCTTAGTTATGACAATCGTTTTAGAAACATAGCCTTCTTTTGAAACAGTAATGCTCCAATGATTTGGAATATAACTTGAGGTCGCAAATCTTGGACCATTGTAAAATGAGTTTAATTTCACAGAGTCTTTAAAGGGAGTAATACCAAGCGGTTCACTATTTAATTCAACTTTTGCTTCACTCGGTTCGGAGGTAACAACAAAATATTTTAGTTTTTCTTTTAGGGCTTTTTCTGCCTCTTTCTGAGCTTTTTTATCAGATTGAGCAACTGAATTTAAACTCGTTACGAGTATAAAAAAAAGAACTATGCTAAGTGTGAAAATCTTTTTCATATAATTCTCCTATTTAAATTAACGTCTTTCAACCTTCAACCGCAACTAATTCACCTTCGCCACGTCGGTCAATTCGTAATTTTACTAATGCGGTTATCACTAAATAAATTGCCAAAGCAATCAATGTCAGCGAAGCCATTCCGTTGATAAACTTTATATCGAAACCGTTCGATTGTCGAAAATTTCCGATCACTAAAGCAACCAAAGCCCAAAGTGTGATGACCAAAACAAAAAGCATCGGCAAAAGTGTAAAAGCGATTCGCTTGCGTGCTTGATAAAGCCAAGCCGTAATAGACAAAAGAGTTAAGGCGGCAAGTAATTGATTTGAAGCACCAAACAAAGACCAAAAATCCAGCCACGAACCTTGTTTTGCCAAAAGTGCGATGACAAACGGCAACGCAATCGTTGCAAGCGTTCCGACAAATGCTCCAACCCGACCTTGCAATCCGAAAAGTTCTTGAACAATATAGCGTCCAAGTCTTGTGCAAACATCCAAAGTGTCAAAAACAAAGGTCGAAAACGCCATCGCACCAAAAGTTATCGCAAAAGGAAGATATTGTTTGCCAATTACAACCGTCAAAAATCCACCAATTCCATTTCCATAAATCGTGCCGGGCGAAACTCCCGTTGCCGCCGATTGTGCAACGATCATAATAGTAACAAGTGCGATAAATGCGACAAAACCTTCGGCAAGCATCGCTCCGTAACCGACCGGATGCGTGTGCGATTCCTTATCAATTTGCTTTGAAGTTGTTCCCGAACAGACAAGTCCGTGAAATCCCGAACACGCTCCGCAAGCAATGGTTACAAACAAAAATGGAAAAAGAGTTCCCGTCATTCCGCCGACATCGAAGGATTTGAACATTGGTTGTTCAATTGTGTAACTACCGAAAAATATTCCGATAACGCCGACTGCCAAAGCCGTGTAAAGCACAAATCCGCCCAAATATCCGCGTGGTTGAAGCAAAGCCCAAACAGGAACTAAGGAAGCAACAACGCAATAAATCAAAATGATTAGAGACCAGGACAAATGGCTTAATTCAAAAAGATTTGAATAGATAGTTCCAAGCCACGAAAGCGAAAAAACAAGCGGCACAAAAATAATTGTCGAAAGCCAAAGCGGAGGTTTTAAGAATTTTTCAACCAATCCCAAAATTATCGAAAGTCCGAGATAAGTTATGCTCGCAAAGGCAACCGCACCGCCGGCATTAAAACCTTGTGCGTTTTGCAACTCTTCCGTCCCCGAAACAAAAGTTCCTGCGGTAATATCTGTAAACGCAACAATTACATAAATAAGTGCGATCCAGATAAACAACATCATCGCACGTCCCGCACCTGTTCCAAGTTTTTCTCTCGCAATTTCCGCAATAGATTTTGCACTGTGTCGAACGGAAGAAGCAAGACTTGAAAAATCGTGAACCGCACCAATTAAAACAACGCCGAGAGCGATCCACAGAAGGCACGGCAACCAACCGAAAGCCTGACAAGCAATGATCGGACCCGCGATCGGTCCTGCCGCCGAAATTGCCGAAAAATGTTGCCCGAATAAATAAAACGGACGAGTCGGCACAAAATCTTCGCCATCATTTATTTTGTTCGCAGGTGTTTCCCGTGTGTCATCGAGTTCAAACTGTTTTGCTACCCATTTTCCATAAGAAAAATAGCCGAATACAAGCCAAGTTAAAAAAACGATTGCAATGATTGCAAGCATAAATTCGCTCCGTTGTTAAAATTTATGTAGGCGAGATTTTTGAGAATTCTAACACAACTTATAGAAAAGTGGCTGTTTTTTTATTGAATGTTGTTTAATATGCTTTGAGAGGGTTGAAGTTTTTATATCTTACAAAACCATCTTCTTTATTTACTTTTTCTTCTTTCAAAAGTTTTTCCTTGCCGTTTTTATCTATTATGTAAATTTTTCTTGTTTCACCATCAACAACACTTGCAAATTCTCTTAGTTTATTGCCGTCAATTCTAAGAAACACTGTTGCGATTGAGCCGCTGAACATCCAAGAATCAAGACAATCTAGTTCATCGTTATATTTCAGATTTGGGTACTCATCAGAATTTTCGATTGGAATAAGTTTATCTTTAACCTTGTCGTAAATAAGCAGTTTTCGCAAGATC
>JBGTHN010000201.1:0-2379 GCA_041746235.1 Pyrinomonadaceae bacterium
GCGGTATTGGCATTTCTTTTTCATGGTAGAAAAATCTTACCACTTATCCGTTTCCGCAACCTATTTATGCAACAACGCCCAAGTGTATTACTAAATGCTGATAAATAAAATAAAATAATAGCGACCAAATTAAAAATAAAAAATCGTTGTCCGCTCTCAAATTTTTGCATCCGCTGTTGAACCGCAAACCGCTTGAGATAAATACTGGAAATTCTGCAAACAACAACAAATATCTGCAAGATAGTAATCAGCGAAAATACAAAAACTCTATTTTCTTTTTCATTTAAAAAATTCTCTAACAATCCATAAACCAAATAAAATAAAGGAAAAAATATAAAACTGACAACAATAAAAAATACATCAAATAAATTAGTGTGCCAGTTTTTTTTGATGTTAAACCAGTTTGTCAATAAATATTGTCTAATCTTTTCCATATTGTTTCTTCAAACTTTAAGTATATTTTTAGCCTTTTTTTTCTAAATGTTTCTATGCGAAAGTTTGCCTTCATACATAGTGTCTATACCATAAAAACATTTCATTTTTTTGAAACAAAGTGAAATGTTTTTCAATTTATCAACACTATGTACGAACAAAATTGTTAGTTGAAAGGACAAAACTATGAACAAAGATTTAATTTGGAAAACTGAGAACGAAAGATTTCTAATCCAACGAAGTATGCAGAAGTTAAAATATGCAATGCGACTTCAGAGCGGAATATTGATTAGGGAATCCGGCGAGTATTATTTAATAGATAATAAAGGTATGGTTCTCTCTAAATATAAAAACGCTGAATCAGGCGGTTTAGACTACGAGATAAGACTTTCGGATATTCATATTGTCATCGAAAATGTTCTGTATAACCTTCAAATAAGTTTTTATCCTGAACGAATTGAAACGATTGAAACTAGGAAGTTCATAAATCTTCAACCCTACAACGGATATTTGCCGTTTAATGTTGATTCGGCGATAAATACTTTTGAAACTTCACGCAAGGAAAGGTCTTCCCCGATTTCGAGAATGCCGGCGTTTATCGCCGCTCGTTTGCCGGATACGATCAATAAAGCTATGAACTGGAAAACTATGGACGGAACATTTTTGGTTCAAAGAAATATGAGGAAAATTCCGCTGCTTGTCGTGGAAACGATCAAGCTGGAAAATGAAGAATTTTATCAATCTGCCGAGTATTTTGAAGTAACAGACAACGGAATTGTTTTGAACAAGTATGAACAAGCCACAACAAGCACAGGTGAATACGATCTGTTCATAAATAATATTCATCGCGTGATCGGTGATTCATTATATGAGTTCAATCTCACCCAAAACTTCCCCGTCGCCGAATCAGTAATAGCTACCACAACAAACAAAAAATTATTGACAGGACTGCAACCATACGAAAGTGAATTGCCGTTTGACGTAGGTTCAGTAATTTATGGTCTTGAAATGCCGGAAGAGTGAAATGTTTTTCGCCCTTCCGACACTATCAATGGAAAGCAAAGAATTATTTAACTTTGCCGACCAAAACACAATGATTTTGAGGAGAAAATAAAATGAAAAAATTAACGATACAATTATTAACAATCATATTCGCCGTCATCGTATTTTCGGTAACTGACGCAGTTGCACAAAAACGAATCAACCTCGATTCAAACGGCAAAGCGACGATTAGTGCAACGGTTACTGGCAATAATAAGGAAGTATGGTCAATTTCTGGCAAGCAGTTCAGCAATTTGAGCTTTACACAAACGAAAGGCGAAAAGTTCAAATACGAGATTCGTCGCGGAAGCGAATTTTTATCGAGTGGACACACGACGGGTTCAAATATCACGGTCAACAGCGACGGCAAAAGTGATTACACAATCACGATAATCAACGAAGAAGAGGTGGATCGACCGATCACTTTATCTGTTGTAAATAGCGGCGGCGGAAGTTGAATTTGAGATTTTTGCTTTTGGTAGGAAAACATAAAGAACAAGTGCAAGATTGATAAACTCTTGCACTTGTTCTTATTTTACGAACAAAGTTTTCCAACTAGCTATATGATTGCGGAAGTAAAAGACACAAGTGGTTATCTATAACAAAAACAGCCCAACAGGTTGCTCTGCGAACCATCCTGTTAAAACCTCTTCGTTCATTTGCCCTAGCCAAACAATCGGTAAGTTTGTCCAATGACTCGCCGAGACATATTTCATTGTCAGATAGACCGCCATCGGGAGCCGGCTCAAAGTCAAAAGCAATATCTAGCGTTAGAACCACTAATCTTAATCCGGTTTCCCTGATTACGTTAATAACATTTACGTTTATAGGTTTTATTTTAATTTCGCTATCTTCCATAAACAAGTCTTCAGAGTTTTTGGAAATGGTGTGATTTGCAGCGATTTT
>JBGTHN010000202.1:0-1633 GCA_041746235.1 Pyrinomonadaceae bacterium
CTGGGACACTTTGCCTCTCGATCGGAAGAAAGAGCTTCTTACAAAACTTCTTTCTGATGGCGAATCAAAAGGTTTCAACAAAGTTCATATGCTTGATCATAATAGTCTAACGATCGGAACTGCAACGCAAAACGGCATCGAGGTAAAGTAGCGCAGGGAAAATATTCTCAGGACGAACTATTGTTAATTGCGATCAATTTTTGAAGTATCATTTTTGAAATATCCTGTAAATTAAACTTTACCAAAAGAAAATTTTGATTTAATTCGTTTGGCTTAAAATAAGTCGAGATTGTCTAAACTTTTTTAAAATACTGATTTTAAAGTTGCGGAATACTATTATAGAATCTCCTTTTGAAATTCACGTGTGAAAAAATTCGCAAGCGCCAAAACCGCCGGTCTGGCCAATTGAATAAGGAGATTAGATGAACGCAAAACACGTCTTAAACTACGCAGCTGATCAAGAAGCACGTTTTGTTTCGGTCCGATTTACCGATCTGCTCGGTTCGTGGCACCACTTAACTTTTCCTATTGAACAACTTACTGAAGATTCTTTTGAAGAAGGTTTCGGGTTCGATGCTTCGAGTTTGCGAGGTTGGGCGGCGATTAATGAATCAGACATGCTTTTGGTTCCTGATCCGTCGCGCTGTTGGCTTGATCCGTTTACGGAAGATGCGACAATTTGTCTGATCGCAAATGTTGTCGAACCGATGACTAAAGAAGGTTATTGGCTTGACCCTCGCTCTGTTGCCGTTCGCGCTGAAAGTTATTTAAAATTTACCGGAATCGCCGACACGATCTTTGTCGGGCCTGAGGCTGAATTTTTTGTATTCGATGGCGTTTCATACCATAACGAACAACAATCCTCCGGATACACAATTGAATCTGAAGAAGGACATTGGAATTCGAGAAGAAAAGGCGATGACGCATTGCCAAACACGGGTTATCATATTCGTCCGAAAGAAGGTTATGTTCCAGTTTCTCCGATGGATTCATTAATCGATCTGCGGAATTCAATCTCATCTATTTTAGGAGAGGTTGGTGTTTTTGTTGAATGTCATCATCATGAAGTCGCAACAGCCGGACAATGTGAGATAGATTTTAAGTTTTCGAACCTTCTGCATACGGCTGATAATTTGATGTTGTTTAAATACGTTGTCAAAAATACGGCTCACGCGCACGGCAAAACGGCGACGTTTATGCCGAAGCCAATTTTTGGCGACAACGGTTCAGGAATGCATTGCCATCAATCACTTTGGAAAGACGGAAGTCCGCTTTTTGCCGGGGACGAATATGCCGGACTTTCTGAAATGGCTAAATTTTATATTGGCGGATTGTTAAAACACGCGCCCGCATTGATTGCGTTTGCGGCACCGACGACGAATAGCTTCAAACGACTCGTTCCCGGATTTGAAGCGCCTGTTAATCTCGCTTATTCGGCGAGAAATCGTTCGGCTGCCGTTCGCATTCCGATGTTTTCGCCTTCACCGAAAGCCAAGCGTCTCGAGTTTCGCCCGCCCGATCCGAGCTGCAATCCATATATTACATTTGCGGCGCTTTTGATGGCTGGACTTGACGGTGTACAGAACCGAATTGATCCCGGCGAACCGCTCGATAAAGACATTTATGATCTTTC
>JBGTHN010000203.1:0-4286 GCA_041746235.1 Pyrinomonadaceae bacterium
GAAAGAGCTCATCGAATAATAACAATCCGCGATGGCGAAATTGAAACTGATGAAAGAACAAGATAAAAGTGTAAAAAACCAAAAAACTATTTGATAACCGTAACGCTGATATTTTTTCGTCGTTACGGTTTCCTAATTTTCAAAACAGATTTTAAATTGTAAATATTAAAATCCGTGCAATATCATAACTTTCCTCATTACAAAACAAACTGACCTCATCTAAACAATAAATATAACCTATAACAGTTTGGCAACGTATAAAAATTGTGAAGAGTTAGAAAAAGTTTCAAAATGAATGCTTTGCTATAAATATTCAAAGTATTGCAAAGTCGCATCAAAACATCTGTAAAGTGATACAATTTCTTATGTTTAAGTGAGTAATTTTGAACGTAAAGATTTGTAATTTTTCTTACACATTGAGAAATGCTTTGTTATACTTAATTTAATAAAAAAATGAATTTTACCGAAACATTACGACTAGCATTTGCCGCAATTTGGGCTCATAAACTTCGCTCCTTTCTGACACTGCTCGGAATGATAATCGCTGTTGCAGCTTTTATGTTAGTTTTGTCTGCATTGTTGGGCTTTAACACTTATATTGATGAAAAAATCGCAGGTGTTGGTTCAAATTCTTTCACTGTTCAGCGTTTTAGTTTCGATGACTTTAAAGACACAGACACGCTTGCCGAAGCCCAGCGAAGAAATAAAGACCTGACTTTGGAAGAACTGGATTTTCTCAAACAAAAAGGTGATCTGTTTAAAGAGATCGGTGCAAAAGCTCGCGGCTCAAGGGCAGAAGTAAAACGAGGAACAAAAAAATTAGTTGATATAAATGTTGATGGAACAGAATCCATTTTGCAAAGTATTGATAACCTTGACATAGATGAAGGGCGTTATTTTACAGAATCCGAAAATCAAAATGCAACTCGTGTCGCTTATATTGGCAAAGATATTGCCAATGAACTATTTCCGGGAACTACACCGATCGGTGGAGAACTTTATATTCGTGGAATTCCCTATCGGGTTATTGGGGTTCAGGTTGCGAAAGGTTCTGTATTCGGTCAACCACAAGATAATTTTATTACCGTTCCGCTCAAATCTTATTTGTCGCAATTTGGAAACGCAACCGGATCAAGAGGACTTTATTTTGTTGGCACTTCAAGAACAGATAAAGATTTTGATGCGGCTGTCGAACAAGCACGCACACTTTTGCGGATCAAACGCAAGATTCCTTATGGCGAAAAAGATAATTTTGGGATTATGACACCTGACGCAATTACAGGTTTGCGGGATAGTATTTTAGGAACTGTGTTTGCGGTAATTCTGATAGTTCCGGCGATTGCTTTAGTCGTCGGCTCGATCGTAATTATGAATATTATGCTCGTTGCGGTAACCGAAAGAACTAAGGAAATCGGTATTAGAAAAGCACTCGGAGCAAGACAGGGTGATATTTTAAAACAATTCGTATATGAATCGGCGACATTAGCGGCAATTGGCGGAATCATCGGTTTGATAATCGCTAAACTTTTGGGATTGGTAGTTTCCGCTTATGTTTTTCCAACAATAATTCCATGGTATGCGGTTGTTATTGCAATCGGAGTTTCGGCGGCAGTCGGAATTTTAGCGGGTTTATATCCAGCATGGAAAGCCGCACGTCTTGATCCGATCGAAGCACTTCGATCGGACTAGAAACATTAAGGTATGTAATTATGACTTTGAAAGGAACATTTTTCGAAAACTTCAAAATGGCATTCGCAACTTTGCGAAATACCAAACTTCGTTCATTTTTGACAATATTTGGTGTCATAATCGGTGTGCTGACAGTTATGCTTATGTCTTCGATTATTAGCGGAATCAAGGTTGGGGTTGAAAAAGAGATCGAATCATTTGGAACAAATTCGATATTTTTATACAAATACGAGATCGGTATTTCATTCGGTCGCCGAAGTAGCGAAGAAAGAAATAGAAAACCTTTGACAATGGCTGATGCCGATGCGATAAGCGACTTGCCTTCAATTAATGTTGCTGTTCCATTTTTGGATGTTTCAAGTAATCGCTGGGGTTCAAAAATTCTTATCACGGGCAAAAACGGCAAAACTTCTTCTTCGATCAATCTAAGCGGAACTACAGCAGAAATCGCCGAAACAGGAACGGAAATTTTAACCGAAGGACGTTGGTTCACAAAAACTGAAAGTGAACTAAAAAAAGATGTGGCTTTAATTGGTGCATCCGTTGCGGAAGATTATTTTCCCGGACAATCTCCGATAGATGAAACATTAGAGATCGGCGGGCGGGAATTTAGAGTAATCGGAGTTTTACAAAAACGTGAACAATTTCTGGGTGGCGGCGGTGGCGATAATGACCAAAGCAATTTGATCTATATGCCAATGGGTTCTGCGTTAAAAATTAAACCGAATTCGGATGATCTGTTTATTTTATCAGTTGCCAAACCCGGACAAATGGATGTTGCCAAAGATCAAGTTGAAGATCTGTTGCGTGTTCGCCGACAAGTTCCCTATGGTGATCCAAACAATTTTTCGATTGCGACCGCCGCCAGCATTATTGAGCAATTCAATTCAATTACAGCCGGAGCAGCACTCGCAATGATTGTCATCTCATCAGTCGGTTTAATGATCGGCGGAATCGGCGTAATGAATATAATGCTTGTTTCCGTTACCGAACGAACACGAGAGATCGGAATCCGAAAAGCTCTCGGAGCAAAACGATCTGATATTCTCCTACAATTTCTTGTTGAAGCAGCAACTTTGACAGGTTTAGGTGGTGTCTTAGGACTTATACTAGGTTGGTTTCTGACGTTTTTAATTGCCCTAGTTTTTCCATCATACGTTCCCTGGTGGGCTCCGGTTGGCGGATTTTTTGCAAGTGTTGGAATTGGGATTGTTTTTGGACTTTTCCCAGCGTGGAAAGCCGCAAGACTTGATCCGATTGAAGCACTTAGATATGAATAAATAAAAGAGCCTCTCAGCAATGACAGGCTCTTTTATTTATGACCTTCGTAATTTTAACCAAACATTCCGCCAAAAAAGAATGCTGAGGCGACAGCAAGCGTCAGACTTACCAACCAAATTAATAAAGTGGCGACTAATGCTGTTGATTGTGTTACTCGTTCCCCTGCATTTTTTAGTCCTGTAACGGTTAAAAAAAGTCCATAAAATGCCGTCAGACTCAAAGATGCTAACAAAACATAAATAACGGGACGCTGTCCGGCAGTCACTAAAAAACTCAAATTATCTGCCAACAAAGAACCTTGCCCTAATATGGGATGAACTTCAGTCGGTTCCTTTAGAAATAGAATCAATAAACTTAAAGATTTCTGAATCAAAACAACCGGAAATATTGAATAAGCAGCGACTGCAACTCCCTGCCAATAATTCATTTTTCCACCCATTGCTAAAACTATAATCAAATAAATAGTACCTAAAAATGCGGCTAGAAACGAATACCCGACAAAAACACTAATAAAATTCCCTGCTTTGGCAAGTTTACTTTCATTTACTTCCTGATTTTGTTTCTTGATCTGGGCAATTTGTTCAGGTTGGATAAAACCCGATTCGCTGAGTTTTTCAACGGTATGGTTTGTAATTACAGTCGGTGTGAGTCTGTAAAAGAATGCAGCAGAATAAATGCCTGAAAAAATCGCTGCAATAACTAAAACACCTATCCACATCGGATGCGATCTGAAACTTTTGAAAAGTTCTGATGGTGCGTAAAAAATCTTCAAAATACTATTTACAAAAGAAGTCGGTTCTCCTTCTTCATTTTCCGGTGTCGGAACAAAGTTCAAACCGATCATCAAACCACCATATAGAACCATTACAATTCCAGTTGATCCCAAATTCGGCAGAATATTTGTAAATCCAAGAACAGCTACGGCAATACCCAAAACAATAAACACTATACCAAGATAGAGATACATATTTTTCTCCTATAAATACTTTTGAATAAAATTTAATTAAATGAATTTCTAAAACAATTTACGCCAAATAAAAAGAATAGTTTCAAATTCTATTCGATTGTAGGAGCGGTTTCATAATTTTCATTTCTGATACAAGCCGAAAAATGTCCGTCTTCTATTTCCTTTAATTCGGGTTCAATATTTGCACATTCATCTATTGCAATCGGACATCTTGTGCGAAAACGGCAACCCGATGGTGGATTTATCGGAGTTGGAACATCACCTTTTAAGACAATTCGATCACGTTTAATTTTAGGATTTGGTATCGGTATGGCTGAAAGTAAAGCCTGTGTGTAAGGATGAAGCGGAT
>JBGTHN010000204.1:0-8395 GCA_041746235.1 Pyrinomonadaceae bacterium
GAACCGTCTGTCTGAACACCAACGCCAATTGTATTTGCACAGCGATAACGTCTTCCTGCCTTACAGTTTCGGCAAACTCCGCAAACCAGATGACCTTCGCCGCTGACAATATCGCCGACTTTTAATTCGTTTCTTTCATCGGCATTTTTACCGAGTTCGACGATCTCACCGACAAATTCGTGTCCGATAGTGGTTGGAATTTTGATGTTTTTTTGAGCCCAACTGTCCCATTTATAAATGTGAACATCAGTTCCGCAAATCCCTGTTTTCAAAACACGAATCAAAACATCATTATCCGAAATCTCCGGCTCAGGAACATCTTCTAACCAAAGTCCAACTTCTGCCTTACTTTTTACAAGTGCTTTCATTAAATAATCTCTCCGTTAAAATTGCTGTAAATATTATGAAAGTAATATTGTAGAAAATTTAAGGGAATTGTCGAATGATGGCAATAGATTTTCAAGAGATTTGTCCATAAACAGAAGTTTGTAAAAGAATTTTTAGTGTGGAAGAGGAGAATTTTATCAATAGAGCGATAAAGGATTTTAAAATTTGGCGTGGCTTTATTTTACGTCTGAAAATTCAGTCTCATCAATTTTTTCTCCACTCTCATTGATAGTTTGGATTTTCCATTTAAGAAGTTTTGATCTTGTTAATTCTTTTACAAAAGATGGCAGTTGATATTCTTTTATCGGTTGCGGAATGATAGCGGAAAATACGTTTTCGCCTTTTTCGTCTTCGATTTCCAAACGATAAATTTTGGCTTTTTCGTTTGGTTGCCAGCGTAAGATTATTGGTAAATTTTGCGTTGATTCGGTTTCATTTGTGATCTGTGAAACACCTGAATTACTCGAATTTCCGACATAATAACGCAATGTCGGCATTGCAAAACCTGCGACTCCGCCGGTTTGAATATTTCCCAAACCGTCATTTGAAACGGAATTACTTGCGTCCGACGCTTCGATCCGAAAGAGCAAGATATACATTCCTTCGATGGATTTATCAATCCGCCAATTTTCAGGTCCGGGCAGGATGTAGCGTCCACCCGGCGGAAGATTGACGTTGAAACGACTCAATAATGTGTAGCGTTTTTGTGTTCCACGTTCTTCCGGCGGAAGTGCGGCTTCGCTCAATAAATCTCTGCGTTCGGGCAAAGTTTCGCCCGGTTTGACGATTTCCCAACGTCCTTTTAAACGTCCCGTTCCCGTGTAACGAATTTCCCCCGTGATCTTCGGCAGTTTTTCATCGGGTTTGATAAACGGCACGACCTTCTCGCCATCTTTCCATTGGAGTTTGACGCTTGTTAGAGAAAACGGAACGCCAACACCGTTGCCACTCAAGCGAATCGTTATGGGAACAAACTGGTCGGGATTTCCGTTTGTGCTGATAAAATGTTTGACGTAGAAAAATCTCGAATCATTTCCATTTGAAGCATCCGTGTAAGCACGTCTCGCAACAACTGGCGTGATGGACATAATATCGGTATAACGCGAGCCGTTCAGACGCGATTGGTCGTAACGTGCGGGAAGATTTCCAAAAATCGTCGTCAAATCACATTTAAAACCAATATCAGGAGCGGCGGAAACTATTTCACCGCACCAAGTTGCTTCGGCGGGTTGTAGATCAACAACATTGCTGAATGTCAGATAAGCACTCGTCGCACCTTGCGAATAGGCGTTGATGCTGTTCGGCGAAACCGTAACCTGTGCGAAGGTTGCGATTGATAAAATGATTGTAAAAATTATTGCCTCGATAAATTTATTCATAGTGAAATTCCTCTAAAAGAAATTGAACGTCAAACCTGCGTTGATAATTCTGGTTCTCGTTCGATCGTTAAGATCAAAACTAAAATTGCGATTTCGCGAATATGTATCGGCGAAACGGATGAATGTTTGCATTCCGAATTTTTTGAATTTGCTTTTTTCGAGATTGAAATTATATGCAAACTGCACGTCGAAATTGACGTTGCGGTTGTTGACGATATTTGCTGCGTCGCCTGATAAAGTGTTGGAAAAGTTACCGCTGAAAGTCGCATTTTTGAACGGTTGCAGATTTACTCCAAGCGTCAGAGTTTTTGTGCGGTTGATTTCACTAAGTTCGAGATTGTTTGATGTGTCGAAATTCAAACCGACATTAAAACTCAAAATCTGCAAAGGATTTACGCCGACGGTTATGCCGTGTGTGTAGCCGAGTTGATCTGCGTTTTCCGCACCGTTTTGGCGATTGTCGGCAAATGTTCGGCTGTATGTGTATTCAAAATTCACCTTCGCAAATTGCCAACCGGCATTGAAATTTTGATTCGTATTGACTTGATTGGGAATTGACGAAACATCAATTTCAAATCCGCCGTTCACGGGAATCCCAATGCCGAACTGATGCGTGCGGTCAATGCTGTAACCGAGTCTCGGCAAAAACGGCGAAGGTTTTTCGGGTTTTCCGATCAAAACTGTCAAAGGTAAAATGACTGAAAAACGATTGCTGCGTGTCAAAGATTTCAAGATCGAAGGAATATTCCGCAAATTGTCGTTAAAACGTCCGTGAGCGAATTGAAACGAAATTTCGCCAGTTGAGCCGTCGAGGGCAAAATCCTGCGAAACTTTATCCGCCGAAGCCGATGCTCCTAAAGATTTATAAAGCGGTTCGGCAATTTCAAAACGATATGTAAAATTCAAATTTAAATTCTTGGTTTTAGTTAATTTTATGTCTTTCAAAATCTGATAACTCGCGTCAATATATGAAGCGGAACGAACTGTTGCGGGAAGCGGAACGGCATTGCCTTCGGGATCAAGCGTCGTGTCTTCAGGATTGAAAAAACGGCTCAATGCGTAACCGAATTCCAGTTTGAAACGGTCGGAATTATCGCTTGTAACAAAACGCAAACCGAATCCGCGACTGCGTTCAGCGTCATTGATGCGACCTTCCGAAACTCCGTTCAATGCTTGCAAATAGCCGTTAAAACCCGTGATCTCAAGACGCATCGCATTTTGTCTTTTCGGGAAAAATTCGATGCCGAGTGTTCCGCCCTGAACTTGATGCCGAACTCTTCCAAGTCCCGAAAAATTGCCGACACCAACCAGACTCGTGCCGTTCAAAACTCCGGCAGAAATATCAAAGCGTTTGTTTATTGGCATTTCAAACGAAAGTCCGCGGCTCGAAAAACTGCTGACAAGATGACGATTATTGCCGAAAGATGTGTGTCCCCATGCGAATTTTGCCTTGCCGATCTGGAAATTTACGAGATAGCTCGCCAAATCAATGTCGGGTGCGTTTTCGCCTTTGGTGCCGAATTGCAATGTTTCCGGCTTAAAACTCGAACCCGCAAAATCAAAATTGGAATCCGATTTGAAATTGCCGACTTTTACTTCATTTTTGATCGAACCTGTAAATGTAAAATCGTTAAATGTCGCACGTTCTTCGGGGCGATTTTCTGTTGGAAAATTTGATTGAAAAGGCTGTGCCTTCATCGCAATCGTAAATGTTGGCAAAAAATTAAAAATGCTCTTCTTTTCTTCTTCGGTCTTTGGGTTTTGGTCTTCGGTCTTTGGTTCTTCCGTTTTGTTTCCTTCGGCTGGTTTTTCCGTTTCGTTTAAACTATCCGCTACCGCAGATGGTTCTGACTCTTTCGGACTTTGGACTAACAATGGAAACCGGGAAATTTCTTTCCAAGTTCCGTTTTGTTGGATTAAAAATACCGTCAAAGTTGAGATTCCAAGCGGCAAAGGCATCAACTCGGCATTATAAAAAAAACGACTTTCCGTTTTGATGAAAAGCCCCGTAACATCAGTTTTTTCAATCGTTATACCGACTTTTTCCGTCTGATCTAATTCACGATTAAACGAAATTTCAATCGCTGTTTTCGGCGTAAGTGGTTCGTCCGCTTTGAAAATTACGGTTGCCGTCAAGTCTCCATTTCCACCTTGGGCAAATAAATTTTGTTGCCCTGCAAAAATTATCAACAACAATAAAATCAATAATGTTATGAAATTTTTTGATATTCCATTCATAGCTTTGCACCGTTGGGAAATTGTTGAATGTTTTGCCCGCGAATTACGTAAATGAACGCGAATTTTATAACAGGGATGAAGAGCATAAATAGGGGTTTTGTCAAAAATTTGTTGTCAAAAAATATCCTTGCAAATCCTCTTCATCCCTGTTCAAATATTTCTTCATTTGTGCTGATTCGTGTAATTGGCGGGCAACATTTGCCTGTTATGGCACAGGCAGTTCTGAAATTTGAAATTAGGTTGCCGTGTTTGCACCTGCACCACAATTTTTGTCGAAGAAACCATCGAGATTTTCAGCGGTTCGGTCGGCTTTTACCAATTCCGCACCAAAGATTGCCGCACCGAGAATAACGCATTTCAGTTTGAGTTTTCTTAGTGAAATCGTTGAACAGGGAACAAACGATGCTTGCATAAAAAATTCTCCAGTTCCGTTTGAATTGCTGGCTTTTTCATTTTTGGCGTTGGCGATGATTGCATCAATATCACTATTTAACGAGCCAATTGCTGAATCTACATCGGTCAAAATCTTTCTGCCACCGTTTCTTTTGAAGAAACCTTTGATTTTTCGACTTCCGAAAAGGTCGTTGATTTCCGTATCAAGTTCGTCATCCCATTGATTTTTATTTTTCAATTTTGTAACCAAATTTTTGATATTACTGCGGAAATTACTCGTCCCATCTTTTACTTTTTTACCAGCCGCCTGGAGTTTTGCAATATCTCTGGGAGAAACGATGTTTTCTTGCTCAATAAATTCGGCTATTTCGAGAAAAGCACTCAAATCATTGGCGAATTGGGCGATTCCTTTGGCTTCACTCCCCGATTTTATTTCCGTCAAATAGCGTTGAGCCGTTACTTCTTGCGTCGTTGAAAGAAAGAAAACAAAAGCGAATGCGATTGAAAATAATGCGATAAATTTTGAACTGTAATTTTGATTTTTCATTTTATTAACTCCTTAATTTTTTTGAATTTTTTGAAGTGAGTGCGGTTTTATTTACCTCACCCGTTTGAATTTGTTATTTACTGGTTTTTAATGTGTATTTGAATTTTTTGACAACACCGCCGAAACTGTGAATATCTACGCGGATGATTTTTCCTTGAACTCCCGTAACCGTTGCGGTTTCTTCACCTGTTTTGTTGTCTTCAGCAAAATTGATCGTGCCGATTCTATTTTGTGTTCCGTTCTCATCTACCGAGCAGATTTTGACCAAAGCACCGTTTCCGCCATCCGTTTTGTTGACTTTTATGGTCAAACTGTTTGAATCAAGCGGAGCAACTGTTTGAAATCCGCGATTTGCTCCCGCCAGTAAATTTCCGTTTTGTGATTCACCGACGAGCAAAATGCGGTCGCCTTTGCCGAAGCGATTGTCTTTGGAAAGTGCCTTCATAATTGGCACTACTTTGTTATAGACATTGGAAGCGAAGCATCCTTTGCGTTGATCTTCACCATCTTCAAGCTGTTTTTGACACTCAGCATCAAAAGCCTGAAAAGCCTTTCTAATGCCGGGTAAATTATCCGATTCACATTCCGCACAAAATGCGTTTTGTTCCATTCCGGGAATAAATCCGAATCCTAAGCCGATGACAAATGCCAAGCCGAAAAATGTTGTTATTGCTAGTTTTTTCATTTTTTAAATATCTCCTTAAATTTATTGTTAATTTGTTGTTATGTTTGAACTTATCGCAGAAACTTTGGCATCAATTTTCTTGATAAATGCCGAAGATCTGCCGCCGAAACTTTTGACCGATGGAACTTCAACCCTGATTGAATTCGCTTTTTTTTCGATAATTTTTCTTTGGGTTAGCTTCGTTCCGTCAGCATAAGTTACGGCGAGAAGAAGTTTGAACGCGGCAATTTTGTCTTTTTGGATTTCATCGGCTTTCCAGATAATTTCGATCACCGAGTTTGATTCGTCCGTGTCGGAAATGCCTAAATCTCTGATTTGCAAAACTTCAACCGAAATATCAGAAAAATCTTTCGCATCAATCGAAACGCGGCTCAAAGTAACCAGCAAGCCGATCAAATTCAAAAAGACAAAAAGTTTTCGCATCGTGTTTTCTCCTTCAAAAAAATAATTTTGTTCAACGAACACTCACGAGTTTTGCAGAAGTGAAAAAACAAATGCGTGTGATTTTGTGAATTCCGAAAATTACACGCTGGATTTTTTTATTTAGGAGTAAGATATTTTCGGGTTAAGATGTGATTTTAATAAGCGAAATAAATGCAAACGAACTTCAAAGATGAATGGTTAAACAAAGCGTTTCAGCTTGCCTTTTTTATTCACGGCGACAGAGAAACGGCGAAGAAAATTGCCGTCAATGCAATGAATAAATTGGAAACTGCTTCAAACGCACAGTTTAAGCGTTATTACTACACGCCGACGGGACGCAGTGAAAATTCGCGTGCCGCGAGAAGCCGTGTGTCTTTGAATGATTTGCAACTTTTGCAACGACTCGTTTTGGTCGAATCGGAAAATTTCGAGAAGGAAGAAGAAAACGAATCGGACGAAAAAACACTTCTGAAATTTTTCATCAAACATCTGGTTCGCATTTCGCTCAAACGTAATTCGTTTTATGTAACACTTGGCATTTCGCGGATTTTGCACAATTACGGAACAAATGATGCGATGGAAATTTACAATATCGTCGTCCAAGACCCCGAAAGAGTTCACGACGATTATTACTACCGTTCACGCAAAGGTGTTTTGATGAAAGAATTGAAAAAGCGTTTTGGCGAACTGCTCTCAACCGTCAAGGTAAATCGTGGCGAAGAACGATTTGAACAAAAAGAGGCGGATGAAGAAATTCTCGAAGCCGCCAAAGAAGCCTTGAAAACCTTCACGCCTTGGAACAGTTTTTGTGCGATTCCCGAAGAATTTGATCCGTTTGACGACACGATAAAACCTTTTCATTTTGACAAAGAAGACCCCGACGAAGAACATCGGATCGAGATCAACCGCATCCACGCGGCTTTGCATCCCGAATGTTTTCAGCGTCTGACAGACGCTTTAAATCTGCCGTCGTCCGAACAAAAAATGGAGATTCCCAAATTTATGATTAGCAACAACCGACAAAATATTGATAATAATTGGAAGAGTCCGCCGAATCTCAAAGCGGATGAACTTCAAGGAATGAAGGATTTTTTGACCGCTCAGGCGGAAAATCGCAAAGCAGTTTCGGCTAATTTTTTGCGTATCTTTGTTGATGGCGACGAACAAGCGGCAATAGATTTGTCCATAACCGATAAAATAAATCTCGACTTGGACGAAACAGCGGAATTGATTGAAATTCGCGTTCCAAACGATGACGGTGGATTTGTTTTGGCGACACATCTTTTGAGTTTTGACGAGTTGGACAAAGGAAATTTGGAAGAAAAAGTTTTGCTCGAAAACGGAAAGGAAATTTCCTTTAACTTTGTGCCAACAAAAGATAAATATGGCGAAATAACAGCAATAAACTGCGGAATCGGTTTTATCGAAAATGAAAAAGAAATGCCTTTAGCAATTGTTACCGAAAGTAAATCTTTTTCATTTTTCGGTTGGTTTCAAAATTTAACTTGGGGTTTCAAACCCGCATTGGCGTTCGGTTTGATCTTACTTATTTTCGGCTTTGGCTGGTTGGTTTTTCGTCAATTTGATAAAGATCAAGAAATGGCAAAAGACAAAGATTTACCATCAAAAAACGAAAAACAACAAATCGTCGTTCCCGAAACGCCGAAAGAAATTTTGCCGGAACAAAAAGAAAAGCCCGAAGAAAACCCGGAAAAACCAAAAGACAAAAACGAAACAAAAGAATCGGAAAACAAAGGCAAAGATTCACTTGATAAAAAACCGAATCTGAAAAAAGAAAAATCGGTTACGCCAAAAAGCGAAATTCGCATCGTTAATCAACCGAAAGAATTGCAGGCAAACGACAATCGCCGAAACGAAATAAAAGGCACTGATAAAGATGGCATTTTGAAACTTCCAATTCGGGAAACTACCCAAAAAATTCCTGACTCTGGAAATTCCCGAAATGGCAATTTTCGAAGAAGTTCAAATAATCAAGGTAAATCTTTAAAAGAAATCAAACAAATATTCATCGAAATTTCCGGCGATGAAGTTTTAGGCAAACAGATCGCCGAACAACTTGCCGCTGAGATTCAAAGTTTAGGCAGGTTTTCCATATCAAATGACAAAGAAAACGCTGATGCCGCTTTGAAAATCTATGTGCGGCACGAATCGGATGTTGATGATCCAAACGAAAAAATAGTTACGGTGATCGTGCGTCTGGTCAATGCTGAAGGTTTTGTTGTTTATCCAAATCGTAAAGGAATTTCCGGTTGGAAATACGTCGGCGAAATCGCTAAATTACCAAAGCGAATTGCAGATGATTTGAAAGTGAAAAGGTGAAAA
>JBGTHN010000205.1:0-2502 GCA_041746235.1 Pyrinomonadaceae bacterium
AGAAATGACCTCAGTTGATACTTCAAATTTGCGTTTCAAAAAAGCCGGAGAGGTTCGCGGATTTGACGAGAAAGAGCATTTTGAAAACAAAGAATTATTGATGATCGAACGCTTTTCGCAATTGGCAATGGTTGCCGCACGGGAAGCGGTTAAAGATACAAAATTTGAATGGACTGATGAAAATGAACGCATCCGCACAGCGATCATTACCGGAACAGGTGCGGGCGGTCAGGCAAATCAGGATAAATATTACGATGAATTGCTTTGCCAGAAAAAGAACCGCTTTCCGCCGACCGTTGTTCCAAAGGCAATGAGCAACGCTGCTGCGAGCCAAATCTCGATGGAATACGGCATTTATGGTCCGACTTATACAGTTACAACCGCTTGCTCTTCATCCAATCACGCCATCGGTCAGGCATTTTGGTTGATTCGACAAGGATTGGTTGACCGAGCGATTACAGGCGGAAGCGAAACGCCGATAAGTTACGCAAATTTAAAGGCTTGGGAAGCGATGCGTGTTGTTTCGCCCGATACTTGCCGACCTTTTTCAAAGGATCGTAGTGGAATGGTTTTGGGCGAAGGCGGTGCGATTCTGTTTCTTGAAACTTTGGAATCGGCAAAAGAGCGTGGAGTGGAAATCTATGCGGAAATCGTCGGTTTCGGAATGTCGGCGGATGCACATCACGTTACACAACCTTCTGTAAAAGGTGCGGCTCGGGCAATTAGCGGAGCAATAACGGATGCTGATCTGCAACCCGAACAAATCGGATATGTCAATGCCCACGGCACAGCGACACAGGCAAATGATGTGATGGAAACAAATGCCATCCGCGAAGTTTTCGGCAAACATACTGAAAACATTGCCGTCAGTTCAACCAAATCAATGCACGGACACACACTCGGTGCGGCAGGTGCGATCGAAGCCGTTGCAACGGTTTTATCTCTAAAACACGATACTTTGCCACTGACAGCAAATTTCAACGAACCTGATCCGGAATGTAACCTTGATATAATTCAAAATGACGCTCGCAAAACTCAGGTTGAAGCCGCAATTTCAAATTCTTTTGCATTCGGCGGACTAAATGCGACGCTCGCTTTCAAACGCTGGAATGGCTAAAAAAAGCAACTTTCAGATAAATCTCGAATACTACGCCGCCCGGCTTATAGCATTTTCTCTCGGTATTTTGCCGCGAAAAGTGGCTATTTTCATCGGCTTGAGGATCGGCGACCTCGCTTATCTGCTTTTGGGTAAATTAAAACGAACGGCAATTAAAAACACAGAAATTGCCTTTCCCGAAATGTCCGATGCCGAACACCGAAAACTCGTCCTCGGTTCGTTTAGAAATCTCGGCAGACAACTCGGCGAAATCAGTCAATTTCCAAAAGCAACACCGGAAAGTCTTGAAAAACTGGTTGAATTTCCGATCAGCGATGAGGATTGGAAAAGATACCGTGAATTAAAAGAACAGAAACGCGGTGTGATCTATCTAACTCCGCATTTCGGCGGTTGGGAGGCTTTGGCTTTTGCATCTTCGGCTTTTATTGGACCGCAAAATTATCTGGTCAGACGACTCGACAATCCGCATTTAGAAGAAATGGTCGCAAATCTTCGCGGAAAATTTGGCAATCAGCCCTTGGATAAAACAAAATCTCTATTGTCTGTTTTGAAAATTCTAAGAGAAGGTGGCGATTTAGGAATTTTGCCCGATTTAAATTCTCAAGAAAAAGAAGGTGTTTTTGTTCCGTTTTTCGGCAAATTGGCTTGCACAACTTCGGGAGTTGCCGCACTTGCAATGCGGACAAATGCTTTAGTTGTAGTCCTTGGTGCGGTTTGGGATGAAAAATTGAAAAAATATATCGTTGATCTGGGTGCAGTGTTGGAATTTGAAACAAGCGACAATCGCAAACAAGACCTGATAGATTTTACTGCCCGTTTTACAAAAGAAATTGAAAATTTAATCCGAAAACATCCCGAACAATGGCTCTGGATTCATAAGCGTTGGAAAACCCGCCCGAAAGGTGAAGTGCATATCTATTAAAATAGCTCACAAAATTTATCAACTATCGTTTACTCATCCGCACGAATTCGTTTTCCGGAATTGACGTGTATATGCAGATGTTTCGATTCCTGATAATCTCCCGTATTACTCAAAATCCTCGCCGCACCTTTTTCGGCAACGACCTTTTCAGCAACTTTTCTAACGACTTCAAAAAGTTCCAAGATCAAAGATTTATCTTCATCTTCGACAACAAAAACGGAAGCAATATGTTTCTTCGGAATAATGACAATATGAGTTTCCCAAAAAGGTTTCGTGTGAAAATAGGCAAGCACATTTTCAGTTTCGAGAACTTTTTCAACCTCGATCTTTCCGTTCAAAACAAAATCGCAATAAAAATCTGTCGTTTCCATATTATTTCTTGAAGCACCCATAATCTTCTTTAACAATATTTGATTTTTCAACCACTATTAATGTTGACAAACTTTTTGCATCTTCAAGTTTG
>JBGTHN010000206.1:0-6117 GCA_041746235.1 Pyrinomonadaceae bacterium
GACGAGTCCGCCCGCGAGGAAAATTGCCGATGCGAGTATTTTAATGTCGGGTTTTTTATCAGCCCATTTTCCACCGAGCCAATAACCGAGGCTTAATGCGGCGAGAATTACTCCGATCAGACTTGTCCAGGTGTATGTTGATGTGCCGATGTATGGCGAAAGTATGCGTGAACCGATTATCTCGTAGATCATCACGAGTCCGCCGCAGGTGAAGACGGTGATTTCGAGGATTATTTTTTGTAATGATTTGATTAATAGCAATTGATAACTGATAACTGATAAAAATAAAACACAGACGAAACAATTTTTGATTCATCTGTGTTTTAGAAAATTTGGTTTAGTGAATAAAAGAAAATGAGTTAAACCGTTTGCATCTCATTTTCTACGCGGACTTTTTTTCGGCAAATTCACCAACATAAGTTAGCCAATCTGCATCATTTGGTGCCGGACGTTCGCCACGTATTACTTTGAAATATTCATCCTGAATTATTTTTGTGATCTCGCCGCGTCTGCCTTCTCCAACCGTGATTCGGTCAACCGAACGGATCGGTGTGATCTCGGCGGCAGTTCCGCTGAAAAATAGTTCATCTGCCAGATAAAGTGCGGCACGTTGGACATTTGCTTCTTCAACTTCGATGCCTATTTCCCTGGCAATTGCGACCACTGTGTCGCGTGTAATGCCGGGTAGAATTGAAGCTCCCAGTGGCGGTGTGATAAGTCTGCCATTGTTGACGATAAAAAGATTTTCGCCCGAACCTTCCGAAACATAACCTCTGTCATCGAGTGCAATTCCTTCAGCAAAATTGTTCGTGATGGCTTCCATTTTTATAAGTTGAGAATTCATATAATTCGCTGCTGCCTTTGCCATTGTCGGCAACGAATTTGATGTGATCCTTGTCCAACTTGAAACACAAACATCAATTCCTTGTTCGAGTGCTTCTTCGCCCAAGTATTTGCCCCATTCCCAAACTGCGATGTAACTCGTGATCGGATTTGGAAACGGATTTACGCCAAAAGCCGGATTCTCTTCATCCAGTCCACGGAAAATTATCGGGCGTATGTAACATTCTTCCAAACCGCTTTGACGGATGAGTTCAACTGTTGCATCGCTGTATTCCTGAACTGTTCTGTCAATATCCATACGATAAATTTTTGCGGAATTTCTCAGTCTTTGCATATGTTCTTTTAAGCGAAAAACTGCTGAACCGTTCTGAGTTTTATAGCAACGGATTCCTTCAAATACGCTTGAACCGTAATGAAGTGCGTGTGTCATTACGTGAACTCTGGCATCATCCCAGTTAATAAACTCACCGTCGTGCCACACCATTGAGGCAACTTTTTTGGTATTAACATCTTTATTTGACATATTTATAAAACTCCTTTTAATTGCTTTTTGAATAATAATATAGATTTGATAAAAGTAGCTATTTTAGAAGAAACGTCGAACGACACAAAATTTCAGTAAAATCTTCGTAAAAATTTATTTAGCTAATATGTAAAAGGATAATACACAAAACTGCTTTAATCAAGAAAAGAGTAATTGCTATGAGGCTTTAAAAAAATAAAAAGGCTGAAACATAACAAATTTCAGCCTTTTCATATTTAGTTTAGACGCAGTTCTACATCAGAGAATCCGCACACGCGGTGCGTCATTATCCAGTCGTCCGAAGAAATTATTTCCGCCAACAGAAACAGCAATGACAAGCGGCTGATCTCCGATCATATCAAGTTCGGGATTGAGCGTAACATCCATTGTATATATTCCCGGTTCAACTAAAACCGGATCTGTTCTTGTTCCCAAAATTGTATTGCTTCCAAGTCTTAAAAGAATACTGTTACCTTGAAGATTTTGAACTCCGGTTAAATAAACTCTGATAACAGTCGGGATTTTTACCCCACCACGATACCGCAAGGTTCTCACATTAAACGGTTCCCGTGTTTGAACCCGGTTGGTTATATTAAATGCCCTTGCCCGATTCGCTTCCGGATTTATCTCAGATCGGAAAATATCAGGTCGTGCAAGAACCAATATGATCTCACCTTTGATCTCTATCCCGTTATTGTTGATAACAATATCAAATGGAATTTCATCATTCGCTCCTAAAGCCGGTGGCACAACAAAGGTTATTTGTCTTCGGCTGACACTTTTCAGCCCAACTGTAATCCCATTGATCGACATTGTTACTCCACCAAGTTCCATCGGAAGAGTAAAGCGTCTGTTCAAAGAACCAACTGCGGTAACGGCTGTAACCGGTTGATTTATTCCTGCTTCAAATCTAACAGTCGCCAGCATACCGGCGGAAAGACCACGCACAACGGGCGGTGTCTGCGGAATTGGTTCAGGGCTTGGCAAAGGACTCGGTGTTGGAGTCGGAGTCGGGACAGCAGCATTTGTAACCGGAATATTTGTAGCACCGGTAGAAAAATTCATTGTCGCCGGTGTTTCAGATATAACATCAGGTTTCAAAAAATAATAGGCTTGAGTCGGAAATCCTGGATTTCCTGTTCCAATTTCTGTTGAAGGAATCGTAATAGCCATACGTTTAAGCGAGTTGCTCGGATACATTTGATACGAACCCAGACTAAACGGTGGCGGTGGTAATTGTGTGATCCGTGTAAATATGGCAGTTGTCGGAGCTTCATCGAGTGGATATGAATAAACTTGAGTCGGGCGTTGCGGTATTGGATTCAACCCGCCACCTTCACTTGTTGGAATAGTTCCTTGTGGAGTTATATTCATACGTGTTTCCAAAACTAATGTTTGTGGAGAACCCGCAACATAATCAGTAAAAGTCGGATGACGATCAACATCACCGCCCGGTGCTGCGGCATCAGCATCGCTTCTTTCGCCAATTCTTCGGAATGTATCAGTATCGGCATTATAAAGAAATGTCCCAAATGCTAATTGATTCGCTCCGCTATGTTCATTTGTAATATCGGCATAAGAATCAAATGCAATGTATTTTCCATCACGACTCATACGCCTGCCAAAGTTTACAATATTAACGACCTGACCTTCGTTTGTCGGAGTTGTCACGGAAACTTGTTTCTTTGTTCCGGTTGGGACTCCGCTTGGGTCTAGGTCGGAAAAGAAAACTTCTAAATTTGTATCAGCATTATTTCCACCTGTCATTCCCACGATCGGATTGTTTGCATTACTTGCGAACATTACACGCAAACCGTTACCTGAAATTGTCGGAACAGAATTTCTGATCGGAACTGAGATCGGACCGCGGGGCGTTTGTGTAACTTGGGAAGTTGTGCCGCCTGCGAGGTCTTTGTTAAAAACAAAAATCTCTGGATTATCATTCGGAGCTTGATTTCCGGTTCCGACCAAATTTCGATTTGATACAAATGCCGTTACACTTCCGTCATCACTTATACTTGCATCACTTTGGTCAGAGGCAATTCGTGGAAGTTGACTTATACTTCCGGCAACCGGAAGACTACTTGCTTGCGTGTTTGTAATTTGTGTAAATGCTCCGGCGGAAAGATCAACAGGTGTAATTTCAAGTCCTTGTGATAGATCAACAGGCGTTACCGTCGGAATTTGATAAAGCCAAGTTTCCATATTGCCGTCAGTGGTCAATGGATTATTACCGTTTCCATAAAAGAAATCTAAAGTATCTCCGGCACTATTTCCGCTGATTGAATTCAATGTAACTGATGTTACCGTAGTAAAAACTTGAGTTCCATTCTGGACTAAGCCTCCGGAAAATGTGAAATTTTCAGAAATTGCGACATTACTTGCATTCGTTCCGGCAACAGTTACGCTAAAAGCTGTAATTGATGTATTAAGGTCTGTAAAATTAATGCGGACGGTTGAAGGTACGGCAGGTTGGACTATATTTGACATAGTTGTGCTTGCCGTTACCGTCGAAACATCTAATTGGCTTGCTCCTGACGTTAAATTTGAAAAAGAATTTCCATCAAAATTACCGGGATTTGTTCCATTAACCGGACTTCCGGGAACTGATGTCGTTGCATTTGAAGTAAAAGCCAACCATTTACCATCATTACTGATAACCGGACGAGTGTTGATCACTTCAACCCGAGTATTAAAAAAACCACTCGCAACATTTGGATTGATTGGAACTACTTTGGTGTTGGTAATTTGATAAATTCTTCTTTGAGCGTAATCAAAAAGAAAGATTTCACGGTTTGCATCCGAATTACGAGGGTTTTCAGTTGCTAAATTCCCGTTAGATTCAACAACAACAAACCGACCATCGCCACTCATTCCACCAACAAACGAGTCGGAAATAGATGAAGATATTTGACCTAAAACTGTCTTAGCTTGAGCAGAAGCATTAATAATGCCTCCAAATAAGGTTAATAATAAAAATAAAATAAAATTGCGTTTGTTCACAAAATCCTCCGACTAATAATCGCTATATAATATAGGGGTTTTGAATTAAAAAAAGACCTCTTTTTACATAAGCCACAAAAGATGTCATTTTAAGCATTAAAAAGGTGCGTTGCAAGCAACCATAAACTAATATTTATACATATTTGGTTAAATCAATGTTTTTGATGCACTATCTGATGGTAAAGGTTGACTAAATGCAAATTTAATAAAATTTTATTTCAAATAAAATATGTCTGCAAAATACAAAATTATGTTGGTCGTCGGCGAGATTTCGGGTGATTCTCACGCCGCCAAACTCGTTACTGCCTTGCGGGAACTTTCACCTCAAGTCGAATTTGAATTTTTTGGAGCAACCGGAAAAAAAATGCGAGAAGCAGGGGTGGAAACGATAGTTGAAGCAGATGATTTTGCAAGAGTCGGAATAATTGAAGTTGCAACGGCTTTGCCAATGTTCTTGAAAGTCTTCAGTAAAATAAAAAAAACGGCGATCCAGCGAAAACCTGATGCCGTTATTTTAATTGATTTTCCCGATTTTAATCTTAAACTCGCTACCGCATTAAAGAAAAAAGGTCTAAAAATTATTTATTATGTTTCACCGCAAGTTTGGGCTTGGAAAAAATATCGTGTGCGAAGAATAAAAAAATACATAGATTTACTCTTGACGATTTTGCCATTTGAAAAAGATTGGTATGCGGAAAATGGATTTTACGATGTAAAATATGTCGGTAATCCGCTTGCCGGAGAAATCCATTCAACTTTATCAAAGTCCGAATTTTGTGAAAAACACGATCTTGATAAAACAAAACCAATTGTCGCATTACTTCCGGGAAGTCGGCGAAATGAAATTGAGCTAAATCTTCCGATATTGATTGAAACTTCTTGTTTGATGTATGAAAAACAAGAGTCTTTGCAATTTGTAATTCCACTTGCTTCGATCCGAAAATTCTCTGAAGTTGAAAAAGCATTTGAAATTGTAAAAGCAAAAGGTAAGAAAATCCCGGAGAGAATTATTACCGTCAAAGAGGAAACTTTTGAAGCCCTGAATTCGGCTGATGTGGCGGCTGTTACAAGTGGAACGGCGACGCTTGAAACTGCAATAATCGGGACTCCGATGGTAATCGTTTACAAACTTTCAAAACTTAATTATGCAGTTTTAAGACATTTTATATCGGTTGAATATGTTGGTCTGGTTAATTACATTGCGAAAGAAAAACTGGTAAAGGAATTGATTCAAAATGATTTTACGGCAGAGAATTTGAGTTTTGAACTTTTTCGTTTATTGGAAAAAGATGAAAATCGGAAAATGCGTGATCGTCTGCGAGAAATAAAATTAAGTTTGGGCGTTGGCGGAGCATCAAAACTTGCAGCCGAAGCAATTTTTGAAGAATTATAAAAATATTTCTTCAAGTCAAATGTTTTCTGAATAAAATGCAGTAAATACAGTTTTTAGGATGTTTTATTTGTTTTTGTAACACTGACAAGTTTTCCGCGAAAGATTTGTATAACTTTTTTGACTGAAGGGTGATTTTGGGCAAATTCAAATAATTCTTCATCTGTTGGATTTTCGGTCAATTCGGGAATCGTTTCATCAACTTTATCAAATTGAGCCATATCTGAAATCAACTCTTTTGCACGGGCTGTTGCAGTTGCCGCACCATTTATTTGTGAAACGGTATTTGATTCAACCGTAATTTCGTTTTGAACTTCAAAAGAATTTAAGTCACTGATAATTTTATCTGCTTTGGAAA
>JBGTHN010000207.1:0-9648 GCA_041746235.1 Pyrinomonadaceae bacterium
TTGGAGCATTAAATCGTGATGAATCTCGCGGTGCTCATTATAAACCGGAATTTCCCGACAGAAATGATGAAGAATGGCTCAAAACAACGATCGCCGAATTTTCGGAAGAATCGCCAATTTTGAGTTATGAAGACGTTGATATTTCACAACTTGAACCGAGAAAAAGAGATTATTCATCGGGCAACAAAGCAAAAGCGGCGACTGTTGAGAATGGGCAAAAAGATGCAGCTGAAATTCCAACTCAAGGACACGAATTGAAGCCGGAAGACGAAAGCCGTGAGGAAATAATTCAGGAAGATAGAGAGACTTTGAAAAATGAGGAATCATTTGCAGAGGAACACGACGAGAATAAAGTATGAGCGAAACAAACGGGACAGAACAAAAAAAGCGTTTAACTAATCCGCCGAAGTCTATAAAGATTGATATAAAACGGCGTGAGAAGATGGATTCGGATCAATATACGGATACTTTTGAGATTCCGTATCGGCGAAATTTGAATGTCATATCGGTTTTGATGGACATCCGAAAGCATCCGACGACGGTTGACGGCAGGGAAGTTACGCCGCCGGTTTGGGATATGAATTGTCTTGAACAAGTTTGCGGGATTTGCACGATGGTGATTAACGGTCGTGTGCGTCAATCCTGTTCGGCTTTGATTGATGATCTGTTGCTTGAAACGGGAAATAATACGGTTTCGCTTTCGCCGATGACCAAGTTTCCGAATGTGCGTGATCTCAAAGTTGACAGAACGCCGATGTTCGATCATTTGAAAAAAGTTCACGCATGGGTTGAATTGGATGGCAGTTACAATCTCGGTGCCGGACCGACGATGTCGCAGGAAACGCAACAGGAACGCTACGCATATTCGCGTTGTATGACTTGTGGATGTTGTCTTGAAGCATGTCCGCAATATTCGGATGACAATTACATCGGACCACAGGCGATCGCTCAAGTTCGTTTGTTCAATATGCACCCGACGGGGAAAATTGACCGTGATGAACGGCTTGAGGCTTTGATGGATGATGACGGAATTGCAAATTGTGGAAATTCACAAAATTGCGTGCAGGTTTGTCCGATGGGAATTCCTTTAACACGGGCAATATACGAAACAAACCGCGAAGTTACAGTTCACGGGCTGTTCGGATGGTTAAAAAAGTAAAAGTTCAACAAATTCAAATAAAAAGTCGCTGACATATGGCTAAGTGTCAGCGACTTTTTGCGTAAAGTCGGCGACTTTTCACAATATGTCGGCGACTTTATAAGATATGTCGGCGACTTTTTACAATATGTCAGCGATATATTGCTAACTGACGGCGACATTTTGCGAAATGTCGTTGAGAAAATGTAATTTCCCGCCAAGAAGTTGTGATAAGTAGTCGTCGAATTGTAGTATTTAGATTAGAAAGTATAAACTTTGCAGAGTTTACATAGATACATTTATTGAATAAATTCAACGGTGGGAAGAGATTCAAAAGGTAGTGGTATTGGTTTGTTTGGTTGATCGATGAATACTTTCAAATCTTCAAAACTCATCGGTCTGGCAAAATAAAAGCCTTGAGCACCTTCGCAATTTAATTCTTTTAATTGCTCAAGTTGGAGTTTGTTTTCGACACCTTCGGCGATAACTTTCATACCTAAACTTCTGGCTAAAGTGATGATCGTTTGGACAATTTCTATGTTTTGATTTTTACCGACAAGAGCTTCTATGAAACTTCGGTCAATTTTAAGTGTTGAGATCGGCAATTGCGTCAAGTAACTCAGATTTGAATATCCTGTTCCGAAATCGTCTATATTAATCTCGATATCCAATTCACGTAATTTGCGGAGCATATTGATCGCCAATTCCTTATGTTCAAAAAACACCGTTTCGGTGATCTCAAGTCGAAGATATTTTGATGGAAAATCGGTTTCGTCGAGTATTCTTTTAATGGTGTTGACCAAACTAGGTTGAGCAAATTGTTTGCACGAAAGATTAACATTCAGAACCAATGGTTTTGTATCACCTGAATAACTAAAGATTGACCGCATTTGTAAGCAGGCTTTTCTTAAAATTTGTTCGCCGAGCATGTGAATCAAACCGATCTCTTCTGCGAGTGGAATGAATTTATCGGGCGGAATATTGCCGAGTGTCGGATGATTCCAACGTGCAAGTGCTTCAAATCCTTCAATTTCTTCACTGCTGATCGAATAGATCGGTTGATAAGAAACTGTGAACTCTTCATTTTCGACAGCACGCCGCAGATCAGTTTCGAGTTGCAGAGTTTGTTTTGCCAATTCGTGCATATCGGGATCGAAAATTTCGTGTCTCGCTTTGCCCGCACGCTTTGCCTGATACATAGCCGTATCTGCATCACGCATCATATCTTCCGCCGAAAGATGGTTTTCTGTGTTGTGTAAAACTCCAATACTGGCGGAACTATATACTTCATTTCCACTCAAATTAAACGGCTGTGAAAATTTTTCCTGCACACGGTCGGCAATTTTTATTATTTCAATTTCGTCGTATTTTCCTTCAACCAAAATGATAAATTCATCACCACCGAGTCTTGCAACCAAATCAGTCGGACGCAGACAATCTTTTAGATGATCCGCTATTTTGATCAAAAGTTGGTCGCCAATAATATGTCCGAGACTATCATTGACGTTTTTAAAACGATCCAGATCAATAAACAAAACGCTCACTTTGTAGGTCGGATTGTCCTGTGCTTTCACAAGTGCATTTTCAAGCCGCGATATAAAAAACGCTCGATTCGGCAATCCGGTCAAAGAATCGTGCGAGGCTTCATATTGAAGTTTTTCTTCGGCAAGTTTTTTGTCTGTAATATCCTGAATCTGAAAAATCAAATTTGGTTTTTCTGAATTTGTTTGGTTGATTGGTGAAACGCTCCACGAAGCCCAGACTGTTTTTCCCGTTTTGTGTAAATATCTTTGCTCAAGTTGGCAGGTTTTAGATTTGCCGGTTTTTAATGCGTGAATTTTTACCAAAGTTTCGCCCAAATCTTCTTTAAGTATCATTGATTGAAAATCAGTTGCCAAAAATTCTTTTTCCGTATAACCCAAAATGTTACATAGAGCGTGATTGACTTTAAGCCATATTCCATCGGATGAAACCAACCCAATTCCAATCGGAGCAAAATCAAAAGCACTTCGGAATCTTGCTTCAGATTCGCGTAAGGCGATGGATTGTTCTTCAAGAACTTTGGCGTGTTGTTCGGCTTGTTCGGCTTGGGAAATAGACATTTCCACGTTTTGCAGATACATCTTATAGCTAAGATAAATTAGAAAGATTATCGGAAATGAAACTATGATAACACCGAAACCTATGTAATGTGTTAAATGAAATAAAACTCCCGCAGTTGCCGCTCCGATCAAATATGTAACAAAGATCCAAAGATATTTTGTTTTCCAAGTTTCCCAAAACGGACTGTCGCTTTTTAACCCGCCGTAAATTGCCGCAATTATTGTGGTTGAGGCAAATTGCATCAAAGCCATTAAAGAAAGTGCGATGAAAAATGAACTCCAATCCTGATTTGTGCCTTTGTATGCGAGTTCAGTTAAATAACCGGAATAGTGCAAAGTTGCTACAACGACCGTTGTGCAAAGTCCCATTACGCCAAAATTGAAAAACACCGTAATTTTCTTTTTACAAACTCGCCAAGCCTGAAAAAATTGTTCAACCGCAGCCAAAACAATTGCAACTTCGCCACCATAAAGGAGTAATGCAAGAAAAATAAATGTATCCGAAACTGCTATGTAAGATTTAAATCTTGGAATTTGAATTGAGATACGTGAGCCGATACAAATTGTAAAAGCAAATAAAAGAACTAGATAAAGATCAACCTTTTGAACCGGAAACCGATAAATTGCCCCTAATACGCAAAGAAATCCTATTACAATAATAGAAATCATATACTTATTTGTAATTGATTTTGCGTTCATACAAAGTTTATTTATAGGGAGGTTCGGGAGGAAATGTTAAAGCAATAAACTGTCGGATTCCTTATGGGTTTTTTATATAGTTGTGAATAAATTAAATGGTAATGTTTTGCATAGGTTAGGAGTTTTGCAAAACATTACCATTATGAACTATTACAATTGGTTTGTCTATCGTTTTTTAATGTTAAACAAATATCGTTGTGCAATTATCATTTGAACTATAACCTGCTTTTTCATAACTTCTATGAGCCGCTTTGAATTTCAGATTGCTGATCATACAGATATTTTCGACTCTTTCAAGAAACTCTAAACTCAATTTGGATAAACAACTTGATCCAACATTTTGATTTCGATATTCCGGTGCTACGTAAATTCCTTCAAGATAAATAACATCATCCGTTTCGGCGACGATATCTGCTTTGAAGACGAGCTTTCCATTTTCAAAAACTACAAAAGTTCTGTCCTTTTCAATTCTTCGCAAACACCGTTGAATAAATCCTTCACGGTCTTTTTCCAAAGGATTGGTGCCGCTTTCAAGAATTACGAGTTCTGCGTGAGCTTCGGCAATCTGTTCGATCTCATCAGCTTTGGCAAGACGCACATCCCATTCGCAATTTTGGACTAGGAACGGAACTTTCAATTCAAAAACTTTTTCCGTACAGACGAGTCTTGGTTCAGAACCGTCTTGTTTATAAATATCCCAAAATCTTTCAATTGTATTTCCGTTTGACATCATTACATAGATCGGAGTTTCCGATTCTCTGGCAATCAAGGCAAATGCTGTCATTGCTTCATCTGTGCGTGCTTCAACAAGTGTTGTATGTCCGATCAAAGCAACGCCTTCAAGTTTGCCTTGTTGATTGCGATAGCCAAAGTATTTACCGCGATTTAGTTCGTTTTCCAATCCATTATCCTTGATGTAGCTTGCCATAACAACAGTATGAACCGGACGAACTCTAAGAAATGCAAATACTTCTGCTTGGTTGTTTTCTGTCAATAGTTCCAGTCTGTTTAGATCGGGAACTGCCATTAATGCAGCCGTATGAAAACTAGATACAGTTCTAGCGTAATCAACATTTTTAACAATGTGTAAGTTCATAATATCCTCCTATATTATTTGTTATTTATGTTGATTATTCTTCGCCATAGATCGATGAGTTAGTTGCGTTTGCACCACTTGAACGGTCTGACATCACTACGCCGTCTGACATCACTACGCCGTCTGACACCACAACCCCGTCACTCATCACAACCCCATCACTTAAAACTACACCGTCTGCTAGCACATTACTTGAACAAAAAACTGAACCTCCTCCTATAGTTGTTCCGTTATTTGTCATTACATTGCCATTGACTGAAAGATTTGAAGTTAAGTAAAAATTACTGTTCAAAGAAAATTGATTATTATTAATATAAACTACGCCTTTATTGAACCACGAATTGAATTTATAAACATTGTGGAATTTATCAGCAATTCCTTGTCCTTGTATAAATGCATGATTTACTAAAATTCCTTGTGACCAACTAAAGGTTTCTCCGTTGATTGTAGTTTGTGGAGTAGGAAATACAGAAGTTCCATTAACTAGCAGATTTGTTCCTGTACTTGCCGTTTTAAATTCAATATCCGTTCTATATGCTTTTGCCAATCTAACAGCACCTTCCAAATTTAATTGACCTGCACCTTGCTCAAACATATTGTAACCATTTAGCGGTTGAGCGGTATATTCAAGGATCATCTTAGCCATTTGCGGCGTAAGTTTAGGATTGATCTGAAATAGTATTGCCGCCGCACCTGCTACAACCGGAGTCGCCATTGATGTTCCACTCATCAACATTACATCATTGTCATCTCCGTCAACATCCATTCCCGTACCAACTAAAGTTGGGTAATGTGTTGGTAAATAAGAGCTATTTTTGGCTTTTGACGCTGCAATTTTATTGCCCGGAGCAACCATATCAGGTTTGATCACATTGTCATAAACCTTTTGATTGTTTGAATTTACGTAATAACTTCTTGTTGGTCCGTTTGAACTGAATGAAGCCATTATATCGTCATTTCGAGCATTGGTTTGTTTCGTGTTTACTGCACCAACTGTCAAGACTGACGGATCATTACCGGGAGAGTGAATATATCCGTATATTTTCTGACCATCCGAATTTTTACCCTCATTTCCCGCAGCTGCAACTATTAAAACACCAAGTGAACTTAATTGTTGAACTTTAAGGTTGACCGGGTCATTCGTATAACTATCAACTGCCGGACTTCCAAGACTCATATTAACAACGCGAATGTTGTATTGAGCGTGGTTGGCAATTAACCAATCGATTGAATTTAGTAACCAGGATGTTCTTCCTCTGCCTTGTCCGTCTAAAACTTTAAGATTTATGATGTTTGCATTTGGAGCAATTCCCGTGTAATCACCATTTCTCGAATCTCTTCCGGCGACGATTCCGGCAACGTGTGTTCCGTGTCCGTAATCATCATCGGTATCATTTTCTGTTGTTACAAAATTTTTGCTGTAAACTATACGACTGCTGTTACCACTATTCTTAAATGCTTTGTGTCCCGGCATAATTCCCGAATCAAGAACAGCAACACCGATTCCCGTTCCATCTAAATTGTATGCGGGACGATCAGTCGTTCCAACTTGTGAACGGATGTTTTTCAAACCGACCGTTTCTTCTACGTGTCCCAATTTTCCAACTTGTCGGTCGGGCGACATATAGTTAATGAAACCGCTTGTTGCAAGTTGTTCTACAGCACTTAACGGAAGATTAACAACGATCGTGTTACTATCTCCGATCTGATCGCTCAGACGAACTCTGTTTTGAGCCATTATCGAGCGAAGTGCAGGACTGTTAACATCTTTTGTTTGCAGGATCACATCAAGACGTTTTTTGCCGGTTGGATCATTTTTCATCATTTCACGCAGGTCTGATGAAACATTATCGCCACGGTAGCTCTCTTTGTTCGAATCTTTATTGTTTTCTCCCAACCCTTTGTAATCGCTATTACCAACTATTATCGGTTCAAAAATTGCGGATATTTCAGCGATACCGTCAATTTTTTCGATATATGCTTGTTTTGAAGCACCACCGATAATTTTTACCTGATTGTTTAGAATTGCTGTTGTCAACTTGTCATTTATTTGGAAATCACCAACAAAGTTTGTTAATTCATCAACAAAAAGAATCACATTACCTTTATTTGCGATCAATTCATTAATAACTGATTCTAAATTGGCGGAAACTTCCGATTCATTTTTTGAATTTGAATATAATTTTCCAACTTCCAACATCAAAACCCGCTTGTTTTGCAGAGTCGTCGGAACATCACCTTTAATAACTCGTGAAGCAAAAGATTCAACAATTAGTTCCTGACTTTCTCCAACTTGATCTAAAAGAGCCGGTTGACGAATACTTCCGTTTGATAAAGTTTTTATTAAACGATCAACTTCTCTATCGAAATCGCCCGATAAACGAAGTTTTTCGTCGCGTGCCAATTGTGTAAGATCAGTTGTAAAACGATCTAAAGTTGGTGTTGCAGAGTTTTTATTTGTAATTGTTTGTTCGGCGAGAATTGTCTTGTGGGCGACAACGATATTAATCATTACCATTGAAAATAAAATCATCAATGATACTGTTTGCGTGAATAGTGAATTTTGTTTTAGGTATCTCATTTTTTTCCTTTAATTGATTTTAAAAAATAACAATGCTGAAATTGCACACATTAAGTGCCGCGATATTTATTGCAAAGGTTGTGCCGAAAGTTTAAGGGCTGAAAATAAAGAACTTACGAAGGTTTTGCTTGTGGATGACTTATTAAATCAATCAAATTGACAGAATCAACAAGTCAATTTGATTGATTTTGAAAGACAAAAAATGGCTGTGCCAAATTTGCACAGCCATTTTTTGTTAGTTTTTTTGAAAATAAATTAGATTCCAAGCACTTGAATCAATTCTTCGACTGCACCCGCAGATTTTTGAAGAGCGGCTCGTTCGTCATTGGTCAATGAAATTTCGATGATCTGCTCAACTCCGTTTTTACCGAGTTTACAAGGAACACCGACGAATAAACCATTAACGCCGTATTCGCCTTCAAGATAAACAGCACACGGCAAAATTTTCTTTTTGTCCTTCAAAATAGCTTCCGCCATTTCAACCGCACCGAGCGAAGGTGCATAGAATGCTGAACCTGTTTTTAATAATCCAACGATTTCTGCACCGCCGTTTGCTGTTCGATCAACGATCTCTTTGATCTTTTCTTCCGAAAGAAGTTCTGTGATCGGAATTCCCGCACAGGTTGAATATCTTGGCAAAGGAACCATCGTGTCGCCGTGTCCGCCGAGAACGAATGCTGTTACATTTTCAACCGAAACTTCCAAAGCTTCAGCCAGGAAACAACGCATACGAGCCGAATCCAAAACTCCAGCCATTCCCATTACGCGATTTTTCGGAAAACCCGAACGCTTAAAAGCAACTTGTGCCATCGCGTCCAAAGGATTTGAAACGATAATAATAAACGAATCCGGCGAATACTTTGCAATTTGTTCCGTAACCGAACCGACGATGTCCGAATTTGTTTTCAAGAGATCATCGCGGCTCATTCCCGGTTTGCGGGGAAGTCCTGCCGTAATTATCACAACGTCAGAATTTGCCGTTTCTTCATAAGAATTCGTTCCGACGAGTTTCACATCAAAACCGTCAATTGGTGCAGATTGTGCCAAATCAAGTGATTTTCCTTGCGGAGTTCCTTCGACAATATCAACCAATACAACGTCAGCCAATTCTTTACTTGCGATCCAATGTGCCGCCGTTGCTCCAACATTTCCCGCACCGACAACCGTAATTTTATTTCTTCCAGCCATAATTTTTTATATTTTCCTCTCTGATTAAATAATAATTGTGTAATAAAAACGAATGTAACATTTTGTCATAGTTGACGAAAAACGGCAAAACGGACAAAATTCTTATGAGGTAATAAATTATGACCGCACAGTTAAAACAAAAGTATTCGCTCGAAGAATATTTTGATATAGAAAGAAATTCGGAGGAACGCTATGAATATTTTGATGGAAATATTTGGTCAATGGCGGGAGCTAGCAAAAGTCATGAAAGAATTGTTTCAAATTCAATTTTTCATTTGCGAACCATTTTAGGAAACAATTGCTCAGTCTTTGGCTCAAATCTAAAAGTCGGTGTGCCAAATTATCCGCCTTATCGCTATCCTGATCTAACTGTGTATTGCGGCGAAGGAAATTTTGAAAAAATGGGTGGTTTGGATATTTTGACGAATCCGCAAATGATTATCGAAGTTCTATCAGATTCTACCGAAGGTTTTGATCGCGGAGCAAAATTTACTTATTACAAGTCAATCGCCAGTTTTGTTGAATATATTTTAGTTTCAACCGAACGTCCGCATATCACACAGTTTTTCAAAAATGATGATGGTGATTGGATCAATCGAGATTTTGTCGGCATAGAAACAACATTTCATTCACCAACCTTCGATGCTGAAATCTCGCTTGCCGAAATTTACTTAAAAATAGAATTTCCACCCGAAGAAGATAACTTGTTTGAATTTGAAAGATAATTAAGCAATTGTTTTACTAGATTATCTTTCAAAAACTTTACTTATTCTGAATTCGATAAGGTCTTTTTCATTTCATTAAAAAGATCGATCGACTTCCATTCATTACCCGAAAATACTTT
>JBGTHN010000208.1:0-4407 GCA_041746235.1 Pyrinomonadaceae bacterium
AATTCTTGCGGGCGGATTGTTGGCGTTAATATTTGCGATAACGGTTATTAAATTTGAAGCCGACCAAGTTGTTGCGGGATTTGGAATAAACATCTTAATGCTCGGTGTTCCGGCACTTTTATCAAGTGCGATCTATGATTCGGCAGGCTCGACCGAGCAAATTCCGAAAGAATATTTATTACCGGAGTTTTTTGGATTAAATGTTGCTTCGATCTTAGCTTTTGCACTTGTGCCGATTTGTTGGTATGTGCTTTATAAAACACCTTTTGGTTTGCGGATCCGTGCGGTCGGGGAAAATCCCGAAGCGGCAGATGCGGCTGGCGTAAAAGTTCTGAATATGCGTTATACAGGCGTTATTTTAAGCGGAATTTTAGCGGCGGCGGGCGGAGCTTATTTGGCGATCGGGCAATCATCTTTCTTTACACGCGGAATGTCTGCGGGTAAAGGTTTTATTGCATTGGCGGCGTTGATTTTGGCAAAATGGCGACCTGTTCAAGTATTTATTGCGTGTTTGTTTTTCGGTTTTACGGAAGCGATGGCGATTCAGATTCAAGGTGCATCGTGGGCAAAGATCGGCGGCGAAGATATTCCCGTGCAATTTATTGAAATGATTCCGTATGTTTTGACGATCATTGTTCTGGCAGGTTTCATCGGTTTATCAAAAGCACCGAAGTCTTTGGGCATTCCTTATCGTAAGGAAAAATAGATTGACCAATCTTAAATTAGAAAGTATTTTTAAGTTATGAATACTAACACAACAACAATTCCAATTTCTGTTGAACTTTTGAGAAAACTTGAAGAGGTTTCAAAGGGGCAAGATACAGCAAAACTAATTGAGAAGGTTATGTCTGATTACGCTGAAAGATTGAGAAAAAAACGTAGTGAAAGAGAAATTAAGATACTTAATCGGATAGCTGAAGAACAGCACGACGAAATAATGGAAACTTTGGAGTATCAAATAGATTGGTGAAACGTGGGGAACTTTACAGAGTAAAAAGACCTTCAAAACGTGATCCAAAAGGGTTTCGTATTTTCGTAATTGTCAGTCGTCAAGATTTTATTGACTCAGTATATCAATCGGTTATTTCTGCTCCGGTTTATACAAATCGAAACGGATTGGAATCGGAAGTAAATGTTGGGATTGATGAAGGATTAAAGCACGAAAGTGCTATTCGTTGTGATGAATTATTAAGTATTCCAAAATCAAAATTGACAAATTTCATTGGTAGCTTATCCGAACAAAAACTAACTGAATTAAATCAAGCCTTAAAAATAGCACTCGATATAGAAAACTAGAAAATGATATACGAAAACGCACAGGAAGCGGCGGAATTTATCCGTTCTAAATATGACAAAGATATAAAGATCGTGTTGATCTTGGGAAGTGGTTTGGGAGCATTTGCCGACGAGATGGAAAATGCTGTGAAAATTCCTTATGAAGAAATTCCGCATTTTGCGATTTCGACGGTTGAAGGACACGCCGGGCAATTGGTTTTGGGTGAGATCGAAGGCGTTTCGGTGGCGATTCAGCAAGGGCGTTTTCATTATTACGAAGGTTATTCAATGGAGCAGGTTACATTTCCAATGAGAGTTTTTGGTCTGTTAGGAATTGAAACGGCGATTATCACGAATGCGGCGGGAAGTGTTTTGACGAGTTTTAAGCCGGGGCGTTTGATGTTGATCCGCGACCATATCAATATGATTGGCGTTAATCCTCTGCGTGGCGAAAATGATGACAGATTTGGACCTCGATTTCCTGATATGACACAGGTTTATGATGTTGAATTACAGAAAATTGCGATGGAAGAAGCTGACAAAATGTATGAAAAGCGTGTTAAGAAAAATGAAAAGAAAAAATTCAAACCGCTTTTAAGACGTGGAGTTTATTGTGCATTGTCGGGACCAACATACGAAACACCCGCAGAGATTCGTTTACTCCGAATGCTTGGAGCGGCGGCGGTTGGAATGAGTACCGTTCCTGAAGCAGTTACAGCACGACATCAGGGAATGAAAGTTTTGGGAATTTCTTGTATCACAAATCTCGCCGCCGGAATTACGAATGACCAAATAGATCACGAAGAAGTTATGGAAACCGGCGAAAAAGTTCGCAAAAAATTCAAGAAATTATTGCATCGCATCATTAAAAGATTAGCGTAAACAAATTATGATAATTGGAATATGCGGTGGAACGGGTTCAGGGAAAACGACCATCGCACGAAAAATTGTAGAAACCGTCGGCAAGGACAAAGTTGTGCTTGTCGAACAGGATTCCTATTATATTGATCTGGCTGAAATATCGCTTGACGAACGCCGTAAGGTGAATTTCGATCATCCGAGTTCGATTGATATTGATTTGATCGTCCAACATCTTCAAAGATTAAGAAATGGAGAATCAATCGAAATGCCGGTTTATGATTTTTCAAGTCATACGAGGGAAAAAACTAGTAAAATTATTGAGCCGCTTCCGATTATTATTGTCGAAGGAATTTTGATTTTTTCACAGACGCAGATTTTAGATATTTTGGATTTAAAAGTTTTTGTTGATACGCCAGCCGATATAAGACTTTTGCGTAGAATCCGACGCGATATAGAGGAACGTGGAAGAACTTTGGATCAAACCTTGAATCAATATGAAACTACAATTCGCCCGATGCACAACAAATTCGTCGAGCCTTTCAAACTTAAAGCCGACATAATTATTCCCGAAGGCGAAAAAAGGCAAGCAACGATGGATGATCTGAGCCGTTTGATAATTGAAAAAACCGCCAATGAAGCGATTGGTGCAAGGCAGCAAATCTAAATTCAAAAAAAAATAATTTATGAGCGATATTTCAGAAAAGCTGATCGAATCAGCAAAACAGGTGCGTGAAAAAGCATTCGCACCATATTCAAATTTCAAGGTCGGTTCGGCAGTAATTACAAAAGATGGCAAAGTTTTTACAGGTTGTAATGTTGAATCAGCAAGTTTCGGTTTAACGGTTTGTGCGGAACGTGTGGCAATCTGGAAAGCGGTTTCCGAAGGCGAAACTGAACTCGAACAGATCGCGGTTGTCGCCGACACAGAACAATTAACGCCACCGTGCGGAGTTTGCCGACAAATAATCTGGGAATTTTGCGGCGATGTTCCGGTAACGATGGCAAATTTAAAAGGCGACTCGGAAACCGTTTCGATAAAAGAATTATTGCCGAGAGCTTTTGATACTAAGTTTTTGAAATAAATATTTCACCACAGAGACACAGAGAACACGGAGAAAAGACATATTTAAAACTTGTTTTTTCTTAACAACTCTGTGTCCTCTGTGTCTCTGTGGTGAATTTACCTTTGCTTTTATTATAAAAAATATAGTAAATTTCTTTATGGAAAAGTTAAAAAATATATTCGTCCTTTTAATTCTTTTAAGCCTTCCGCAGATTCTTTTTGCCCAACCAAAACCTTTGCCGAAAAAAAATGTTCCGAAATGGAATGCTGATCTTGTCATTGTCGGCGGAACTGTCGTAACGATGGACAAAGACCGTCGTGTTATCGAAGATGGTGCAGTTGTTATTAAAGATGGAAAAATTGCACTTGTCGGAAAACGGGAAGCGGTTACGTATAATTTAAAAGCAAAACAAACTATCAATGCCAAAGGAAAAGTTATTGTTCCGGGATTGATAAATACACACACACATATTCCGATGACGATGTTTCGCGGGATTGCTGATGATCTCGATCTGCAAGAATGGTTGACAAAATATATCTTTCCCGCAGAAGGGAAAAATGTTGATGAAAATCTAGTTCGTGTTGGGACACGACTTGGTTTAGCAGAGTTAATTCGCGGCGGAACGACGACATATTGCGATATGTATTATTTTGAGGATGCGATCGCCGATGAAACTGCAAAAGCGGGAGTTCGAGGCGTTTTGGGCGAAACACTGATAGATTTTCCCGCACCTGATAATAAAACTTTTGACGAAGCGTTGGGTTATACGGAAAAGTTTGTTAAAAAATGGAAAGATCATCCGCTTGTGATTCCTGCCGTTGCACCGCACGCTCCATATACAGTTTCGGAAGAACATCTAAAATCAGCGAGCGATTTATCGAAAAAATTAAATGCTCCGCTCGTGATGCACTTAGCCGAAGCACAATCTGAAACGGATTTCGTTATGCAAAATAAAGGAATGCGTTCGATTGAATATATGGAAAAGATCGGCTTTTTTACCGATAAAACAGTCGCCGCTCACGTCATACAGGCGAATGATAAAGAAATCGAAATATTAAAGAAACATAATGTTGGAATTGCACATAATCCGCAATCGAATATGAAACTTGCGGCGGGTGTTGCACCGATTCCGCAGATGCTTGCGAAAAATTTGCGTGTTGGTTTGGGAACAGATGGAGCGGCATCAAATAATGATTTGAATATGTGG
>JBGTHN010000209.1:0-2698 GCA_041746235.1 Pyrinomonadaceae bacterium
CGGCACTTCTTCATTTTCCAAGGCGTCCCCACCGACTGCATCTCTTAAATCGTCGAAAGAATTTGCATTTTTACCTTCTTCATCACTCGTTTGTTCTTCATCTTCAAATTCTTCTTCTTTCGATTCTTCAAGTGTTTCTTGTGAAACTTCAGTTTGTTCGGATTCATCCGTTGAAGCATCGTAATTTAAAACTTCCTCTTCAACTTCTTCTGCTGTTTCTGCGAGTTCGTTTATTACTTCAGGAACTTCATTTGTTATGTTAGAAAATTCATTTGTAATTTTATTAGCTTCAACCGAAACTTCTTCCAGTTCCTCAAATGTTTCTGATTCGTCTTCGTGACCAAGAAATTCGCTCTCAAACTGCGATTCCGCTTCGGTTTGAAATGTTTCAACTTCCGCAACTTCCGTTTGGTCATTTACGAACGGTGAGTTGTTTGAATTTGCTAATTTTTCATACAATTCGATAATTTCTTTACGTTTTCCAAATTCGCTTTCAACTTCCGCAAGTGCTTTTTCTGCTAATCCCGAGTAATCTTGATCAATATAAAACCTTATGCTATCAAGCTCCTCTTCTAATTTCATCTCTTCCGACGGAGTTAAAGGAGCATCTTCAATTTCATCTTTTATATTCGTTTGTTCAATAAATTCTTGATCGTTTTCATCCACAGACGACACTGCAAAATTTTCAAAACTTTCATCTAAAACTTGAGCTTTGAAACCATTCTCTTCAAAACTTTCTTCCTTCATTTCAACATTTTCGGAATCAACAATTATATTTTCGGAAACATCGTCTTCAGCAAATTCATCTGCTACCGAAACACTATTTTCATCTACTATTTGAACATCATTTTCCGTTTTTGCTGTGTCCGTAGATAAATTTGCATAACTCTCAAAAGTTGGGATTTCTTTTGAATCCGTATGCAAAAGTTGTTGTTCAACAGGCATTTCCCCAAAGCCATACATATCATTGATTTCTTTCAAACGGTTTGAGCGTTCGACATCGTGCGGAACGAGCAATACATATTGTGATAATGCAAATCTTTCATCTTCAAACGCTTCATTATGACGTGCCGAATCAGCTAATCTTTCAAGCGTCTGTTGAAGTTCGAGTTCGTCGCGTTGCCATCCGTGGTAGCGTGCAAGCAATCGCAAAGCAACAATATGTTCGGGGTTTCTTGCCAGAACTTCGTTCAGAATTTCAAGTAATTCATCCGATTCACCACCGACCAACATATGTTCCGAAGTCATAGACAAAATGCGGACTGCCGAATCTAAATCATTATTTTCTAAATAAACTTTTATCAGATCCAAAAATTTCGGATAATTTGCAGGTTCTCTTTCGACAAGTTTGATAATTAACGCTTCCGCTTTTTCGGGTTTTCCCATATCAAAATAACAATCCATCAAAAGATAATTTATCTCTTTATTATATGGTTGTTTTTCAAAGACATCCTCAAGAGCCTTCGCCGCTTCTTCCGGGTAACCTAAACTGATCTGTGACTTTACAAAACCTCTTAATGCAAAGAAATCTTCGGGATTAACTTCCAATGAACGTGAAAAAGCGGTAACCGCCGATTCGTAATTTTCTACTTCTAATAATCTGCTTCCGGCTTGAACAAAGGCTTCTGCCGCTTCATTTTTGCGATCATCCTGCCAGTAAGCATCGGCGATCTTTATATAGATTTCCGTATCATGCGGAGAAATTTCGGCGATCTTTTCCCAAATTGATAACGCCTCAACCTTGCGACCTTTTTCTTCATAGCGTTTGGCAATTTCTTCGTAATGTTTTTGAGCTTCCGCAATCGAACCTCTTGTTTGATAAAGATCGGCGAGTTTCAAAGCGATCTCCAATGAATTCGGTTCGATACGATAAACTTTATTGAAAATTGCAATCGCCTTTTTTGCAAAGCCCTGCGAATAATAATACTCGCCGACTTCTTTATAACAATTCACAGCCGATTGATTTTCATTGGCTTTCGTATAAAGATCGCCAAGCATATTTCGAGAGTTTATATCCTTTGGCTCATTCTCTACGATTTGCCGATATTCACTTATTGCCGCTTGAATTTTGCCTTGCGTCAAATAACGCTCGGCATTTCGCATTGCTTTTGATTTGTTGAAACTCATTATAAATTCAGAAGATAGAAGATATCTTGCCTTTTAGATGTTTGTTTGAAGAACACAAAAAATATTTTGCCGTATTTGCGATTTTCTGTTAGTGAAAGATGAGATCGCAGACATTTTTTATAAAATCTCCGCAACAATAAAATTATCACGTTTAGACAAAAAGTGTCAACAAGTTTTAACAAATTTTGTGATTGTTTCCACATCATCAGTGAATAACAACTTTTTATAGTAAATTCTTTTTGTTTTGAGTTATCATATATGTTTAATAAGGAATAGAAATTGCCACATATTTGTCATACGACAATATAAAAGTTGTCTATGTAATTTACTATAATCCGACTTTGTTTGATAAGAAAAATAAAATTGGGACAAGACACAAGTGCTATTACAACAGTATTAAAAAACGAGGCAGAAAATGAAAAAGCACAAAACACTGCAAATAAATATTCTTTTATCAATAATCTTATTGTTTTTTACTTTTGTTCCAAACAATGCACAATCAACAATTGAAAAATGCAAAATTGAAGACCAAGAATTAAAGCCCATCAAATACAAAGTTGGTAATATTGAA
>JBGTHN010000210.1:0-3208 GCA_041746235.1 Pyrinomonadaceae bacterium
CGCCGCACCGGGAGATTATGACGGAGACGGAAAATTCGATGCAACGGTATTCAGACCATCAAACACAGTCTGGTATGTGAACAGTTCATCATCAGGAGTTCTCTCGATCCCATTTGGACTGAGCGATGATGTCCCACTCGCATCTGTTTATTCTGTTCCGTAAATTTTTATGTCACCTTAATTCAATTAAGCGAAATGAGATATCATTTTATCTCATTTCGCATTTTATAAAGACTAAAATAAATTCTATGTCTTGATAAAATCACCAATTAAGTTCAATTTATTAAACAGTTTATGGAGTATATTTTACACATAGAAATAAACTCTGATTTTTCAAATACCTTTTATTGATTGACATATTTAACCTGTTTAGTTTAAAAAGTAACATCAATAAAAAATTAACCGACTTTTATTGATGTTACTTTCTCAATTTTTCTTCTAAAAATTCAATTTACATGAAGCTTTTGGATTTGGCAGTTAAAAAATAGTTTTAACACTCTATTTGGACTAACAAATTCAACAATATTTTAGTCTATTTTAAGGAGTGTAGTATGTCTAAAAAATTTAATTTGACAATGATAGTTTTGGTTTTTATCTTATCCGCAACAAATGTTTTCACAGCAGTAAAATCAGATGATAATGTTTGGAAGCAGGTCAATGATGCAAATCTGCAAAAGCGTTCATTAAAGCGTGTAACAGTTCCAACCCGTTACACGACTTTTCGTCTAAATAAAACAAATTTAGAATCGATTTTACTTTTCGCACCGGAAGAGGCTTATAGCATTGGGGAGAAAAGCGAGATAGTTTTGTCAATTCCTTTGCCGAATGGCGAATTTCAAAAATTTGCGATCAAGGAATCACCGATTATGGAAGCCGAGCTTGCGGCGAAGTTTCCACAATTGAAAACTTATCTCGGGCAAGGAATTGATAATCCGACGGCGACCGTGCGATTTGATACAACACAACACGGATTTCACGCAATGATTCTTTCGGATGAAGGAACAGTTTATGTTGATCCTTATGCGGTTGGCGATACGCAAAACTATATAAGTTATTACAAATCAAATGCCAACAAAGACGGCGATCCTTTCGTTTGCCACTTTGATGAAAATAATAAACCGATGAATTTTGATAATAACGTCGGACAAAAGTATTTAGATACACCGAATATTGTTACAAATGGCGGGACGCTGAGATCATATCGTTTGGCATTGGCAGCAACCGGCGAATATACGAATGCCGTGCCGGGAACAGGAACGGTTGCAGACGGAATGGCGGCGATGACAACTTCGATGAATCGTGTCAACGGAATTTATGAACGCGAACTTTCCATACGTATGAATTTGGTCGCCAATAATAATCTTGTTGTTTATACAAATGGTGCGACCGATCCATATACAAACACCAACGGAAGCACGATGCTCGGGCAGAACACAACGAATCTAAACGCCGTGATCGGTTCGGCAAATTACGACATTGGACACGTTTTCAGCACAGGCGGCGGCGGTGTCGCCACACTAAATTCACCTTGCAGTTCAAACAAAGCACGCGGCGTAACTGGATTACCAAACCCGACGGGAGACGCATTTGATGTAGATTATGTCGCTCACGAAATGGGACATCAATGGGGCGGAAATCACACATTTAACGGTTCTACCGGAAGTTGTGCGGGTGGCAATAGAAGTGCTTCAAATGCCTTTGAGCCGGGAAGCGGAACGACGATTCAAGCCTATGCCGGAATTTGTTCACCGCAGAATTTACAGCGAAACAGTAACGATTATTTTCACGTTAGAAGTTTGGAAGAGATGGTTACATTTTCAAATAACGCCGCAACAGGCGGTTCTTGTTCTGTGAATACTGCGAGCGGAAATACCGTTCCAACCGTTTCGATTAGCGGCGGAACAACTTTTAATATCCCACGCAATACGCCATTTGCTTTAACTGCAATTGGAGGCGATGTTGACGGCGACACACTTACATATAATTGGGAAGAATATTCACTCGGTCCGCAGGCTGCTCCAAGTTCGACGGCAAACGCTCCGATGATGAGATCTTACAGTCCGACGACTTCTCCAACACGGACTTTCCCTTCGCTGACATATATTTTGAACAATGATAATGTTCCGCCAGCAACTTATACAACAACATCTGCAACCGGAGCGATTTGTAATTTGGCGACGGCATGTATCACAGGTGAATTTTTATCTTCAATTACACGCACAATGCCTTTTCAGGTTACGGTCAGAGATAATCGCACAGGCGGCGGAGCAGTTCGTTCCGCTCAGGCAAGCGTTGTTGTAGATGTCAACAGCGGACCTTTTAAGGTTACAGCACAGGATTCGCTATTAGCTCCAAATTGGAATGCCGGAACGACTCAAACAGTAACCTGGAACGTAGCAAATACAACAGCTTCTCCTGTCAGTGCGGCAAATGTTGATATAACTTTATCAACCGACGGCGGACAGACTTTTCCACACACTCTCGCTACAAGCACGCCAAATGACGGTTCGCAAAGTGTGATGATTCCTTTAATTCCAGCTACAACACAAGCGAGAATAAAAGTTCAAGGATCGGGAAATATCTTTTTTGACATCAGTAATGTTAATTTTACGATCCTACATCCGACAGCGGCAGCGGTAAGTGTTAGCGGTCGTGTAATAAATTCAAACGGAAATGGAATCGGTTCGGCGTTTTTGACTTTGATAAATTCCGAAACCGGCGAACAATTGAATGCATTAACAAATCAGTTTGGTCATTTCAGGTTTGAAAATTTACAGGTAGGTAATTTTTATGTTTTAACGGTTAGTAACAGAAAATATAGTTTTCCGAACAATACACAATCATTCACTTTGAATGATGATTTAACCGATATAACATTTATTGGCAATTAAGTTGTATTTTAACCAAACCTAATTTAAAGGATGATGCGGAAAGATGTTTCCGTTTCATCCTTTTTTTACAAATCTATAACAATCGGTGGATTATTCGGCTTATATTCTTCATCACAATTTGAAGCGTTTATAAATTTCACACCGAATTTTTCTGCTTGTCCATAACCGCAATGAATATGTCCGAAGATGTGCAGTTTCAAATTGTTTTTCGATAATTCTTCAACCTTTTTAATCAATTCTTCACAACCTGTGTTTTCAATCCAAAATTGTCGCGGAACTTCATCCAAAATTCCATTTGGCGGACCATGTGTTATCAG
>JBGTHN010000211.1:0-3594 GCA_041746235.1 Pyrinomonadaceae bacterium
CCGAAACAGCGAGGGCTTTGGCAGAGTTTTTATTCGATGATGAACGGGCGATCACACGGCTTGATATGTCCGAATATATGGAAAAACACGCTGTTGCACGTATGATCGGAGCTCCTCCGGGATATGTCGGTTATGAAGAAGGCGGGCAATTGACGGAATCGGTTCGTCGTCGTCCATATTCGGTAATTTTGTTTGACGAAATTGAGAAAGCACATCCCGATGTGTTCAACATTTTGTTGCAAATCCTTGATGAAGGACGTTTAACGGATTCAAAAGGTCGGACGGTTGATTTCAAAAATACCGTTTTGATTATGACAAGTAATCTTGGTTCGCGTGAGATTCAAAATCGAAATGAATTAGTTGATACACCGAAAAAAGATATGATCCTGGAAGTTTTGAAAAATCATTTTCGACCTGAATTTCTCAACCGAATTGATGACATCGTTGTATTTGATGAACTCGGCAAAGAAGCACTCGCAGGAATCATTGATGTTCAGCTAAGACGTTTGCACAAATTGCTTGCGGAAAAAAATCTGACAATCGAATTGGATGAATCGGCAAAAGATTTACTGCTAACAGAAGGTTATGATCCGGCATTTGGTGCGAGACCTCTGAAACGTGCGATTCAGACGATGATTCAAAATCCGCTCGCCGTAAAATTATTGAACGGCGAAATCTCAAGCGGAAGTAACGTAAAAGTTACTGCGAAAGACGGTGAATTGGTCTTTACACCGGGAACTGCGACAGCGACAGCATAAAGCGTGATAGTTAATTCGTAATTCGTTTATTATAAATTTTTAGTTCATTACGAATTACGAATTACGAACCAAGTATGACGAAGCGTATTTGTTTGTTATTCTAAAAAGGTAAAAACAATTAACTATTTACGATTTACAATTAACATATTTATGAGTTGGTTTAATAGAAAGATGAATAACGAAAATTATAATAACGAAGAAGAAATTATCGAAGGTGAAACGGAAAAACTTCCGTTCAATGCCAAACGCAGAGTTAACGAACAAGACGAAAGAATTAACGTCGAAGTAAATGATGGAACTGAAACGGTAGAAACTGAGGAAACAGCAACTGAACAGGTAAAATCATTAGAAGTTGTTAAGTTAGAAAATGCCTTGAAAGAAATGGCAATTCGTTGCGAAGCGGCGGAAACAAAACTTGTCGGCGTTCAACAGAGATTCGAAGAAGAACAAGCCAGACTTCAACAGGAAACCGAAGAAAGACGCGAGCGTATGAAAAAATCGCTCGAACAACGTGCCGAACAAGGGCGACTCAATTTCTTGAACACACTTCTTCCCGTTTTGGATAATCTGAATTTAGCAATTTCGGCAAGCGAACAAGATGCTTCTTTCGAGCATTTGCTTGAAGGTGTCAAAGGAACAGCGAGAAGTTTTGAAAAGGCTATGATCAGCGTCGGCGTTGAAACGATGGATTCGGTCGGAAATAAATTCGATCCCGAACTGCACGAAGCGGTCGAAATGAAACAATTTGACGACCCTGAAAAAGATGGAATAGTAACTTATGAATTCACCGAAGGTTATACCTTTAAAGGAAGACTTCTGCGTGCCGCCAGAGTTCAGGTTGGGAAATATGCTTAAACCATAACTAACTTTTTTGACCAAAAGCCTGACTAAATAGTTGGGCTTTTTTGATTTAATTTAGGTTAATCCGTTATATTTAGCCGTCAGAAAAAAAATAAAATGATGAAAAAGACTATTCTTGTTTAATAAATTTAAAAATTTCGTATAATAGTCAAATAAGAAACGATGTTTGTTATCCCCAACTCTGCATTCATCTAAAAAGTTTCAAGCTAGTTCCACTAAAAAAGCATAAAAAAGCAGTATTTAGACAGGAAAATCTGTATGGTAACGGTAAAACTTGGAAATTGGAGTTTGGGATTTAGTTCAGATATGAATAATGGACACAAAAGACCGCTTGCCTTAATTATCATTGATGGTTGGGGATTTTCCACCGAGCAAAAAGGCAACGCAATTGCTTTGGCTCGAACGCCGAACTACGACGATATTTGTGCAAATTATCCGCAGACAACTCTCGCCGCGTCCGGTTCAAGAGTCGGATTAACCCCCGAATCTCCCGGCAACTCAGAGATCGGACATCTGAATTTAGGCACGGGACGAGTTGTTAAAACAAAACGTGCGAGAGTTTCCGAAGCGATCAGATCAGGCGAATTCTTAGAAAATGAGGTTTTGAAAAAAGCCTTCGCCACAGCCAAACTAAACGATTCTTCGATTCATTTTATCGGTCTGCTTTCCGACGGCGACGTTCATTCTTCAACCGAAAGCCTTTTTGCATTGCTCCGTATGGCGAAACAACAAGGCATTAGAGAAAAAGCATATATTCACGGCATTTTGGATGGACGAGATGTTCCGCAAAGAACTGCTGATATTTACGTTGAAGCGACCGAGATCAAATTAGCCGATATTGGTTTGGGCGAACTTGCAACACTTTGCGGACGCAGTTATGCGATGGACAAAACGCAAAATTGGGATAAAACCGCCAGAGTTTTTACGATGCTTGCTCATTCTGAAGGTGAACGTGCCTCTGATGCAGTAACAGCAGTTCGAGGTTCTTATTTACGTGGAATTTCAGATGAATTTATTCAACCGATCGTTTTAGAAAAAACTCCGGGAATTCCCGTTGCTTCAATTCGAAATGGCGATGTCGTAATTTATTTTAATCATCGCTCCGACGGAATGCGGCAACTCGTCAAAGCACTTTCGCTAACTGATGCGAATGAACTGACAACTTTTGGAAAACCAAAGATCGAAACGGTTTGTTTAACCGAATACGACCGCAAATACAATCTGCCTGTCGCATTCCCTGCAAAAGAAGAAACAAACGCACTCGCCCAAATTTTTGCCAACAACGGAATTTTAAATTGCCGTCTGACCGAAACAGAAAAATATGCTCACGTAACATATTTTTTCAACGGCGGAATCGAAACCGAACATCCTTGCGAACAGAGAGTTCTTGTTCCGTCGCCAAAAGTTATCACTAGCGAAATTCAGCCCGAAATGGGATGTTTTAAGGTTACGGACAAACTTCTAAGAGGTTTAGAGGCGGGCGAAAACGATGTTTTTATCGTCAATCTCGCTGCCGCAGATCTGATCGCTCACACGGGAAATCTCGAAAAAACTATTCAAGCCGTTCAATTTGTTGACACTTGCCTTGGAGGAATCGTCAATAAAATAAAAGAAGTCGGCGGGATCGCAATGATCACATCCGATCACGGAAACTGTGAAGAAATGTCCGACCTGATGACTGGCAAACCAAACAATTCACATACAACAAATCCCGTTCCTTTTCACCTCGTCGCCAATCACACAAATGGTTTAAAACTCCGCGATAACGGAGCTTTAGAAGATGTCGCCCCAACAATTCTGGGAATTTTGGGAATTGAAAAACCTGTTGAAATGACGGGAAATGATTTGCGGATGGAGTAAATAAAATGATTAAGGAAATTCATTACAAAAACTTTAAAGCATTACGTGATACAACACTTCCACTTGGACGTTTTACTTTGATTGTTGGTGCAAATGGAACTGGAAAATCAACTGC
>JBGTHN010000212.1:0-7445 GCA_041746235.1 Pyrinomonadaceae bacterium
CCATCATTAACACGACGATATGTTTTATATTTTGCAGGGCTTTTGGATTAGGTTTTAAATATTGATTCATTTCTTTTTTCCTTTTTAGTTATTTTTTAGTTGAAGCCTTTGTTGTTGGTTTTTTCTTTGATGAAATAAACACTTTTTGGATAATTGCCGACAGACTTTCCCAAAGTGGATCACATTGGAATGCGACTGTTCCGCCGCCGCGTTTGCGTTGGGCGACGGTGTAATTTATATCCCCAACGCAGACATAATGAACTTGTTCTTTCTTGTCGGAAATTGCCAACTTAGCGTGATCGTCCGATTCTGACCACGCAATATCAATTCCCAGAGGGTTTAGATCAATTCCTTTATAATCCACAACCGTGTGAATTTTATCACTGTCTTCGGGTGGTGGTGTGGGATCGTGTTCCCAAGTTTCAACATCCAAATCCTCGTTCAATGTAGGTCCAACCAGATCGTTGTAGAAGTCGAGTCCCCACGTTTTGTTCTTGGCGATGGACAAAAACTTCGTTCCGCCTTTGGAATTAAATGGAATGACTACGTGAACCGGCGTATTTCCACTGGCTACTTGATTCTGCATTAATTTAACTCGTGGATCGTTTGGTTCATTTTTCAAATCCTGTGGAATATCTGAAGCAAGATAAACATTTGGCTGTTGAGCAACGAACATCTGTTTGGCAATTGACTGTGCTACATCGGCATTTTCCAATGTGATACAAAGAAGCGTCTGTGCCATTTTCATACCCGTTTTCGGATAACCGTAGGCTCCTTTGGCGGCAAATTTCGGTGTCGAATGAATCAACCAAAAAGCCGTATCACTTTCCAGATCGAATGCCAGAACTCCTTTGGTATGACCTCGTGAACCATTTACCTTTCCGGTAATCGGGTTTTCGTCGTTATAGAAAAACCATCCGAGGTTTGGATTTTTGGCTTCGTAAATTTGAGCTGAAGTGTTTGGTAATGTTCCATTCTTATCAACTGTATTACTTGAAAGAGTTAGTTTCCCATCCGCAGGATTGTTTGCGTCAAAGTAAACATACTCAGTTCCGAGTATCTTCGTTCCACCTGAAGTCTCTGATTCACCGGAAACCTTATACATGAACCACCAATCAACCGGATTTCCATTTTCATCTATTGCACTTAATGACATAGTTTTTTCTTCCTTTTTTAAAAAATATTATTTTTCTGTGCAAGCACGTCGCACTTCCTGCACCGTCGCCGGAGCATCAAATCTAAATAATCCGTCGAGTCCTTGTTCGATACGCGAAGACCGAATCGCCGCTTTTATTGCGAAAAAGACAGAATTTGCCAACACTAACGGCGGTTCACCGACTTCCTTGGCTGAAAAAAGCAGATCAGGATTTTCGGGAACGCCTGCCGCTTCATCTCTTGGGAAAAGATACGTGTTCATTTGCAAGGGAATCGTGCTGATCGCTGGCGGTTTATAACGCCAAGTATTATCTGTATTAAGTCGTCCTTTCTCTTTGCCCGTTGGTTCAAAGACCAATTTCTCGGTCATTACATAACCGATGCCTTGGACGAAAGCTCCTTCGACCTGACCAATATCGAGTGCCGGATTCAAACTCCAACCCATATCATAAACAATGTCGGAACTTAAGATTTTCACTTCGCCCGTAAGTATGTCGAGTTCGACCTCGGAACACGCGGCGGAATATGTAAAACCTGTGAAAGAATCAACCGCACCGCTGATGATCTGATCTTTATCATCCGAAGTTTCAATGCCCGGAACACTCGGTTGATCTGCTTTCGGTTTAAATGTCATTGCAGGAACCGGCGTTGTGCCACCCTGAATTTTTGCGGTAAATGTAGAAACAAGGCTGACACGATTTTGCCAAGCCATATTTACGAGATTTTGCCAGACAAGTTTTGCTGTGCCGTCGCTTTGTTTTGTTTCCGCAGACCAACCTTCTTTGCCGTAATTCCAAAAATCTATCCCATGATTCTTGCACCAAACATTGCCGTGTTCATTGAGCATCTTGTAGCCGAATTCCATTATTCGCTGACGCAGGTCTTCGCAGGCTTGTTTGACCGCTTCGCCATTGTAAGAAGTTCCGGTTGAACCGCCGGTGCTTGTTGGATTGGTAATTACACTTGTTTTGGGTTTTTCAATGTGAATCAAATCCATTGGGACGTTGAGAACATAAGCAGCGATCTGTTCCATTTGTGTGATCAAACCCTGTCCCATATCAACGCCGCCCTGATGAATGATAATACTGCCATCACTGGCGTAAACCGAAACGATTGCAACGGCTTGTTCAAGCAAAACTAAATTGTAACCGTTGCCATATTTGACTGGAAGCATACAAAGTCCGCGTTTACGCCATTTGTTCTTGGAGTTGAATTCATCAACCTTCGCACGTTTGTCGGCGTAATTGGTTTTTTCCTTTAAATATGTCCAAACATCTTTCATATAACAGTAAGATAACGCTTGTCCGAAAGGTGTAACATCGCCCCGTTCGTATAGATTTTTTTCACGTAAATCTTCGGGCAACATTCCGACTGCGTATGCGGCATCATCAATAGAATTCTCGACAATAAGCATTGCTTGGACATCACCGAAAGCTCGCATAGCCGTATTCGGAGCGGTGTTGGTTCGGCAAACGTCTATTTGACTTTCAAAGTTTGGAACTTTATAAGCGTTGTCCATTCGCAATTGAATACAGTTGGAAACGATAAAAGAACAATCATAAAATGCACCGCCATCGCCCCATAATTTGCTGTTCACGCCACGTATTAATCCTTTGTCATCGGGGTTATTTTCACCCGTATCCACAGCAATTTGATACTGCCCGTAATATGGATGGCGTTTGCCTGTCATCAGAGTATCTTCTTCACGAGGCATCGCCAGTCGGACGGGTTTTTTCGTTACTGTCGCCGCCACAGCGGTTGGACCTGAAACAAAACGAGTCGGCTCGGTTTTGCCGCCGAAACCTCCGCCAACTTGCGGGACTTGAACATCAATCCTGTTATATTCCACGTTGAGTGCCATCGCCGCAGTTTGGTGAACAACCATCGGACTTTGTGTAGATGGATGGATAATTAGACGCTCTCCATCTGCCGGAAGAGCAACGCAGGATTGAGTTTCCATATAAAAATGCACTTGACCGCCGGTAGTTTGCGTGTTTTCCACGATCTTGCAAGTTATGCCGTCAACCTTAGCTTTGCGGGTTTTGATGCTTTTATCCAGAGGTTTTTTCTCACGCAACCAATCAAAACGACTGCCGGGGCGTGTGATCTTCCAGATATGCGAAGTGAACGGGGCTGATTTTGGTTCATCGGGAAAAACACTATTCATTTTTATTGCCTGATCTAAAGATATGATCGGTTTGTTCCAAATCGGTTTCCAGTCCGGTCCCCAATCTACATCTTTATATCGCACACATTCCTTGGTAACATACGCCGCAATTTCAATTGCTTCCTGTTCCGTTTTTGCCAAAACTAATGCGATAGATTGCCCGATGTAACTGAGTCTTTTGACGGCAAAAAGCGGTTGATCTGCACCCATTCCCTGAAAATTATATCTTTGGGCAGGAACATCTCTGTGAGTAATTAGATCTACAAAAGTCGGGAATTTTTTACGCAGGTGTTCGCTTAATTTATTTGCACTGATCGGTCTATGACTATTTGGTGTGGCAAAATGATAATCGCTCAATGCCCGCTGACTTTGGACAAAAGCCGCATTAACTCCATCGGGCGGCAGAGGTATTTCGTGCGTGTAATGAACTTGACCGGAAGCCTGATACATCGCCATAAGTTTGATATATGGTTGGGCAAGCGGAGCTTTAAAGTTCGGATCATTGATCGGGTCTTGAGTCTTGTAATACTGAATTCCGTCGCTGACTCCCCAACGTCCCCAAGTGATCTCGCCACTCGAACGCACTTCTTCGGGAACATTTTTGTAATCCCTTTGAAGCAGAGCATTGACGATCGCTTTATAAAGATATGAAACGGCGAGGTCTATTCTAAATTCGTCTGTAAAACCTTCCGAAGGCAAGCCTTTCATTCGACGAACCCAATTATTCAGTTGGTTTTTTACTTCATTCTTTAAGATCGGCGATACTTTTTCAAACAGTTCGAGTGTGAGTTTTTTGCCGTTTAGGGCTTTTTCTGTTTCGCTTGCGTGCCAAGGAAAAGGAGCAATTCCGCCGAAAACTATTGCGGATTTTTCGATCTTGAGATTGTTATCAACCGACAGATTTGTTGTCGCATTAACGATCGAATGCGAATTGACCTCGCGTAAAGCTACCTTTTGTGCCAAAACGATGTCACTTTTTTCGCCGACCGGAATGTGGTATCTAAGAAGCACTATATCGTTGGCATAATCGGCTTTTTTGTAGATTTTTTCGACAAGTTCATCAATCGTAAAATTAAGACGATCTCCGCTTGATACTTCCAGAACTTCGATTTTTGTATCAATCGCAGTTAAAGCGGTAAGTAAATCGGATGGAAACGGTTCGCCTTTGTGTATGTGCTTGAGCGTAAGCATCGTATTTCCACCGAGCGAAGCGGCATTGCGAACGATCATTCCGGCAGTGCGGTGTGCCATAAAATGTGCCGCTCCGAGCGGACTCGTCGCCCAAGTCGGTTTGTCCCAACTCGGATTTTTCAAGTCTTCCGGCAAACTGACATTCCAACGATCTTCGATGATATTTTTCAGTTGATCGAGAAAATGCGTGTAGTTCACGGCAGAACCAACCTTTATTTCTGTTTTGTCTTCTTCGATGCCGTATAGATCGGGAATCAAACGTATATCAACCAATAAATCTGCATTATGAAATTCCTCTTTATAAATGCCGTAAGATGTGTTTCCGTGGATAAGTCGAACCGTTTTATTACGGTTTTCTTTCATTATTTCGCTTAGTTCATCAAGCGTCGTCGGAGTTTGCCATGTTTGTTTATTTCCGTGAATCTCGATCGGTTGAGGTTTCTCTTTTGCTTCATTCGGGAAGGGAAGCCAGTTTTTTGGTAAATGATGTAGAACCTCACAAGTGTCTTCTGTTTTACACTTCATACGGTTTTTTTCGTCTTCTGCTGTCCAATCTGAAGCAAAGGTTTTCATTCCCGTCAAAATCGCCCGATAACCTGTGCAGCGACAAATATTGCCGTCAAAAATATCTTCGATCTCCTGTTTTGTAGGCTCTGGATTTTCGATCAAAAATGCTGACATATTCATTACCCAACCAACGGTGCAATATCCGCATTGTGTTCCATTATTTGCCGCTAAACGGTGTGCAACGGGGTTCATTCCGGCATCAACTTTACAGGTTTTGCTGCATTCATCATGATTATGTGCATCAATTATTTCTTTGCGGACTTTATCAATTTCATTACGGGTTTTAATTAATAAAGGATTAACAATTTTGGGATCGGCATAAGCCGATTGTAGCGGAGCGGCATCACGACTTCCGACCGGAACATGATGTAGAAATGCGTGTTCGGGTCGCATAACTGTTCCCGTTCCTTCAACGGTCGTAACAGATAAACCTTCCAAAGCACAAACGGGACGCAGACAAGAATTAATCGAACGATGTTCGACTTTCTTTTTCTTTTCATTCCAATCTGAAAGTATGACCGTGCAAGCACCGCATCCGCCTTGTCCGCAACCTTTTTTTGCTCCGGTCAATCCTACTTCGCCGGAACGCAAATAATCAATTAACAATAGATCGGGAGACGGGTCTTCGACGGTAACTTCCTCCCCGTTCAGGAAAAATTTAACGATATTCATATTGGTTGACTCCTTTGTAGTTTGTGGTGTCGTTTATAAAATTTGGAATTATTTGCAGGGAGTGTATTGGAAAAAAAAGCAATACAATTTCTGCGGTATAGCAAACTTCTTGAAATTTATGGCACCAAAATACATTTCAATAAGTTTGCTGTGATTCTTGCGATTACCGCAAAAGGAGTCATAGATTTTTGTTAATGACTCCCGATGCAGGTTAGCTTTTAATCGCGGATAAGTTTGGCAAATATCTTATCTACTTCTTATTTTTGGTATTACTGTTATTGTCAACGGCTTTCAGATTGTCCTCAGTCCCATCTCTGGAAATAGGAAATTCTCTGATCTGATAGTCGCTCGCCCAACTACCTTGGACATTTCTATTCTTGACATCAAAGAAATTTTCCAAAGCAATTGCAACCTGAAATGAAAAATCGGTTGAATATGTCCGATCATCAAAAGGTGTTGCGGCTGGTAAATTTTGAAACCAAGTCATCCATTCTTTACTGCCACCTTGTGCGGGCGGTTCCGCTCCGCCTCCCGGAGCCATTCCCGGAGCAACCAGCGAAGTCGCCTGCGGATATTCAGCCGTTATATGACACGACATACAGGAAGCCGTATTCAGATCAGCCGGACCATTGAGCCTTGAATTCCAACCGAGATGTTGAGGTGGTAAATCCTTAGACGGGAAAACTACTGTTTCCTTCAAATCTTTGTTTTGAATTTCCTCAACCGGCTTCGGTGGAAATGGATTGACCTTGTTTTCAGTATTATCAGGATCATTGCCCCACATAATACCAACCGGAACAAGATTCATAAATTTGTTCTCATTATTTACCTTTCCGTTGTAAGCAAATGTGCCGAAAACCCATCCGGTTTGTCCTTCGCCATCGGCTCTCGGATCACGCACAGCAATGTCCATTTGTAGAAGATTGACCTTTTTAACAACTCGTGTTGACGAGTTCCAATTTTCCGTAATATAGACATTCCAGGAAAGCGGATTCTCCAGAAAATCAATTGTGTCAGTTCCTTCGGGAGCATCGGTAAATAATAATTTGGCAAAAACAGTTCCGTGCGGAAAGCCTCCACCATAACGCTTATCGGTCGCCGCCGGATTGGGATTTTCGGGATCTTTCCACATTTGCCCCATCGTATATCCGGCATATTCATTTACCAGAGTAATTGCATAAACCTGATAACCGGATTTCTGTGTTTCGGCTAATTGCATCGGATCAACTGCGGCTTCTTTGATCAGCCCGCGAAATCCTTCCGTTCCTCCATTCGGCGGATAACCGGATTCGGAATTCGGATGTAGCCAAGGGATGTGATACCACTCTCTGGTCTTGTTTTCGAATGGATTCCATTCCGGTAAATTTCCTTCAAAGGAATAATTCCGCACTGCTTCAATATATTCCTTAGGATTGGTTTTAAAATCTATTTCCAAAAACTTCGGCATACTTTCTTTCGGCGGAAGTTCGGTCGGAAAATCCGCTTTTAGACGGAAGATCGGTTCATTAGAATACTTATTAGTGTAATCCGCAGGTGAAACCATAAAGCCAAAATCTGGAAAATTAGATGAGACTTTTATGATCTTATTCTTTTCAGGACTTGATTTGTTAGAATTCGATTCGTTTGAATTGGAAGTGTTAGAATTTGTCGTTTCGCGGGGGTTTGGCTGACAAGTACCAAAGCCGAGCAGAAA
>JBGTHN010000213.1:0-4973 GCA_041746235.1 Pyrinomonadaceae bacterium
GTTGTAACTAAAACGATGTCAACTCCGGCTTCGTGCAGGTTGTTGATCGCTCTGAGTTTTACGTCGAACAAGTTTCCGACTTGTCTGTGCGAGTTTGCGTCGTTGCCGATTCCGTCAAACTGCAAATAAACAAATCTTAAACCTGCTTCAGCAGCTTCACGACAGAATTCTTTCGACTTAGCGAATTCAATTCCGTTTGTTGCCGCTTGGACTGAGTTATAACCGACTTTACGTGCATAACGGATCGACTCCAAGAAATGCGGGGAAAGTGTCGGCTCTCCGCCCGAATACTGAACAGACATTTGACGACGCGGTTTAATCGAAATCGCGTTGTCGAGGATTTCTTTCACGTCTTCCATCGAAAGTTCGTGAACAAATCCAACTTGGTTTGCGTCCATAAAACATGGGTCGCACATCATATTACAACGGTTTGTTAAGTCAACTGTTAAAACAGCTCCACGTCCGTATTTAATTGTTGATGAACCGTGATTGTGCAGTTCTTCGTCGTTGTGTGCTTGAATATCACGTCCCGGGAAGTTTGCTTCAATATGTTCCAAGAATTTGGAATCAATCGCCATCAGATCTTCAAAGTGTCCGTGTTTCGGGCAATCTTTGATCATCCAAATTTCACCGTCACGTTCGATGATCTCTGCTTTGATCTCACCAACTTTCTCATTAACTAAAATCGCTACGTCTTTCTCACCGCTCAATATTTCTTCACGGGCTTCGATAACACAGTTTGGACAGAGCGAATCTGTCTTACGTGGAAAACCAAGCGTCGGCTTTGTTTTTTGCCACGATTTCAAAAGCGGTTTATCTGACCACTTCGGGGTAAAAGATGGATTGGGTTTGAATTGATTGACTGAACGGATTGCACCGAAAGCCCCTTTGGCAATGTATGTTAGTCCTTTCTCAAAATGTTTAATTGGTCGCATATTCTCTCATTCTCCAGTAAAATAAAACCTTAAAAATTTATGTTCACTCGTTTTTATATCCAACAAGTCACTAAATTTGCGAGTTGTTATAAGTTTATTTAAAATTTGAAAAATTAGTGTGTATTGAAACGAGCGTTAAAATAACAATATTATATAAGAGCAAGTTCTGTGCCAACTCTGTGAAAAGTTATAAACACTAGAGATTGTTGAAGATATAGCAAAACAGCATATTAATTAATATAGTTAGATATGTATCTGTATGACACAAGAATGCTCGATTGTAGAGTTATTGGGCAATTTGATACATGGGCTGTTATTTGTTCAACTTATAAAAAAATAACTAAATTATTAAAATTCTCTTGACTTACATTTAAGCTAGTGCTTAAATGTTTTACACAGGCTTGGAGATGGGAAAGCCTATTAAGATAAGGGATTTACGATGTTTGAAAATAAAAGTGTTTAAAACTGGAATTATGTTCACTAAATGTTCACCTTTAAGCAATTAATTAAATAATTACTTCAAGAAGACTTGCTAAACTGTTGCAACAAAGTGGCTTAAACTATTTCAGAATATACTTTACTTATTAAAAACGATTGTGTTAGATTCATCACACCTTACAAAGTAAGGAAAAAAACTTAAACACTTTTTATATTAGATTTTTGATTCTCATTATATTTACCTCCAAAATTGCCTTTTAATATTGGAGTTTTCTCAAAGAATGTTACAAGAAACTAAAGTTGAATAGCTTACTTAAAATTTATGGCAATACGCTTTGGAACATCAGGATGGAGAGCAATAATTGCGGATGAATTCACTTTTGAAAAAGTTAGGCTTGTTACCGAAGCAATTTGTAGTTATTTGAAAGAATCTTCAGGCGAATCACAGCAAACAATCGTCATCGGACACGATTCACGCTTTATGGGTGAAAGATTTTCCGAAGTCGCCGCTGAGATCGCTAAAAAAAAGGATTCAAAGTTCTATTATGCGAAAATCCAACCCCAACCCCAACGATTTCGCATACGATTAGAAACAAACAGGCTGTTGGCGGGATGAATTTTACAGCATCGCATAATCCGCCCGAATATCAAGGAATTAAATTTTCGACAGCAGATGGGGCTCCGGCATTACCGGAAATCACTAAGCAAATTGAAGAACTTATTGAAAACACGCCACAGATCGAAGATACAAATGGTGGTGAAATTGAAAGATTTGATGCACGTCCCGATTATTTGGACGATTTGAAAACTAAAATAAACTTTGACCAGATAGCCCAAGCCAAAGGCAAATATGCGTATGAAGCACTTTGGGGAACAGGTCGCGGATACCTAGATAAGATATTGCGTGACAGAGGGTTAGAAGTAGAAACACTTCACGATTGGCGAGATGTTACTTTTGGCGGGCAATCCCCCGAACCCGGCGAAAAACAACTCGAAACACTTCAGCAGTTGGTCAAAGAGAAAAATCTGACACTTGGACTTTCAACCGATGGAGACGGCGACAGATTTGGAGTGATTGATTCAAACGGTGAATTCATTACAGCAAATCAATTGATAACGCTTTTATCTGATTATTTGATAGAGAGTCGAGGTTGGACGCAAGGAATCGCACGTTCGGTAGCCACAACAAACCTGGTTGACAGAGTAGCCGAATATCACAAAGTAAAACTTTACGAAACGCCCGTTGGCTTCAAGTTCATCGGCGAATTGATAAACAAAGACGAAATAGTTTTAGGCGGAGAAGAATCCGCCGGGCTTTCAATCAAAGGGCATTATCCCGAAAAAGATGGCATCTTAGCTTGTCTTTTGGCGGCAGAAGCAGTCGCCACACGCGGAGTAAGTTTAACCGAACAGTTAAATGAACTTATAAGTCGCATAGGGAATCTCGAATCGGGCAGAATTGGTGTCCGCTTAACAGATGAAATTGCCCAAAGCTTACAGGAAATCCTGTCCCGCGATCCATCGGAAATCGGTGGTCGTAAGATTGAAAATATAAATCGTATAGATGGCGTAAAATTTCTTTTCGCTGATGGTAGTTGGATGTTAATGCGTCCTTCCGGAACAGAGCCACTTGTTAGAATTTACGCTGAAACCGAAAATAAGCAAGACTTGGAGGTGTTACTTGAACAAGGTCGCAACTACTTACTGGGATAATTTAACAACTGTTTCTATGGCGAAAAAAACACGCACAAAAACAGTCGTTCGTAGTAAAAGTAAAACTCCACAATGGTTTATTTTTACCGTAACTGTTTCGCTCACTTTTATGTTGTGTTTGGCAATCAATTTCCGTGCATTCGCGGATCTGCGAGGACAAACTTCTGAATATGAGCAACTTAATACGGAAATCCAAACTTTGACAACCGAAAATATAGTTTTGCAAGAAGAATTACAAAATCTGAAAACTGACTCAAGCACGATCGAACGTGAAGCACGCAAAATCGGTATGAGTCGTCCAAATGAAAAAATTCTAGTGCCGATCATTAAATAATATGCGGAGAGTTTAATTTTTAGCACGCCAACCTGCCCGTTTTTATCCGCCTTTTGCCTATCTACTCCGCTTTTGCCTACAGACAAACCTTCCGTCAAAAATCGCGACTTATGTTTCCCGAACATAAGTCGCACTTCCTTTTTTAAAGGCAGATTTCAAATTTCAGATTTCAAATTTCAGATTCGTTCATTTACAATTTAACTAATGAACGACTATCGTCTTTTCTATTCACCTGATTATTACGCCAACATTGGCGAAGACCACGTTTTTCCTATCAAAAAGTTTGAACTTGCACGCAATATTTTGGTTGAAGAGGGAACTCTTGAGTTAAACGAAATTTATAAACCCGAACTTGCAGAGATCGAAGATTTGCATCTTGTTCACACAGAAGATTACATCGCAAGACTTTGTAACGGAACTTTGACGAAAAGCGAAATTCGCAGACTCGGACTTCCTTGGTCTGAATCGCTCGTCAGACGTTCTTTTTTGGCGGTTTCGGGAACGATCAATGCAAGCAAATCTGCATTAGAAAACGGAGTTTCATCAAATCTTGCAGGCGGAACACATCACGCTTTTCCCGATAGAGGCGAGGGTTTTTGCGTTCTAAATGATGTTGCCATTGCAATTAGAGTTTTGCAAAAGAATACAGATGCAAAAAGATTTTTAATCGTTGATTGCGATGTTCATCAAGGCAATGGAACAGCTTTTATTTTCAAAGACGAGGAAGAAGTCTTCACATTCTCAATGCACGGAGCAAAAAATTATCCGCTTCGCAAAGAAATTTCAAATCTCGACATCGAACTTGCAGACGGAACAGGCGATTCAGAATTTCACGACATTTTAAGCGAATCTTTACATAGATTAGTTCAACATAATCCCGATTTGATCTTTTATTTAGGCGGTGCTGATCCATACGAAAAAGACAAACTTGGCAGATTGAATCTAAGTATGGAAGGTTTGCGAAAACGTGATGAGATAGTTTTAGATTTTGCCAAATCAGAAGATATTCCGATCGTAACAGTTATGAGCGGTGGTTATGCAAAAGATATAAAAGATACCGTAGAGATTCATTGCAATACAATTCGAGCTGTTAAAAAGATATTTTACGGTGTCCAGAGGAATAAATTTCAAATCGCTAAAAGTTAAAAAGTAAGAATGTTGGTTTTATGATTTGAGTTTCTTTGATTCAATTTCTACTCTTTACATTGGCAACCGAAAATTATGAGCAAGGGATTTTACACAAATAAATGAAAATTATTGTAATTGGAAGCGGATTTGGCGGACTTTCTGCGGCTATACGTCTGCAAGCACAAGGGCATCAGGTAACAATTGTTGAAAAACGCGACAAAATCGGCGGACGTGCGTATGTTTACGAACAAGATGGATTTAAGTTTGATGGCGGTCCTACCATTATTACCGCACCATGGTTGATTGATGAGTTGTTTACGCTTGCGGGAAAAAAGACTGCGGATTATGTTGAACTCGTCAAACTTGATCCTTTTTACAACATCCGTTGGGAAGATGGAACAGTTTTTAATTACAACGACAATAAA
>JBGTHN010000214.1:0-3715 GCA_041746235.1 Pyrinomonadaceae bacterium
TGCAAAGGCTATAATTGATAAAACCCCTGAATTTCAAGATGTTCTAAATTGAAAAAGTTGAAAAATAAAAAGTGAAAAAATTTTGGTGTGTTTTCCCACAACGTAAATTAATACCAAACTTTTCCACTTTTTAGACTTCCTATTTTTTCACTTTTTAACTCTTTAATTTTTTCACCTTTTGTATGAAAACCTATAGAATCTCAGCTTCAAGTTATTCAAACACTGCACCGCTAATATGGTCTTTTTTATACGGCTCGAATCGGGGGAAATTTGAAATGATCTTGGATACTGCTCCATCGCGTTCCGCCGAATTACTTTCGCAAAACCGTGTTGATGCCGCACTTGTTCCCGTTATTGCTTATCAAATGATCGAAGATGTGCAACTGATTCCAGATGTTTGTGTTGGTGCAAGAGAAAAAGTTCGGAGCGTCTGTCTTGTTACAAAAGGCGAAGATCTAAAGGACGTGAAAAGTGTTTCGCTCGATATTTCATCAAAAACTTCCGTTGCCTTAACAAAAATAATCTTTCGAGAATTCTTAGGTTTTGAACCAAAATGGATTGACGCAAAACCTGATCTGGACAAAATGCTAAACGAAACAGATTGTGCATTGCTCATCGGCGATCCCGCTTTGCTTGTAAATTCAAAATTCAAAATTCAAAATTCAAAATTCAAAATTCAAAAACCAATTACCAATTACCAATTGCGTAAATTCGACTTAGTTGAATTATGGCGAGAATTTACAGGTTTCGGATTTGTCTTTGCAATGTGGATGACTCGAAATAAGACTTGCGAAATTGATTTTGCGAAAGCACGCAATGAAGGTTTGAAATATCTTGAGGAAATTATCGCTAATTATGAAAATGATATTTCATTAACGCACGAAGACTTTACAGAATATCTAACATCAAACATCTCATTTTCGATTGACGATTCAATGCAAAAAGGTTTAGAACTTTATTTTGAATTGGCGTTTAAAAATAAGCTGGTCGAAAAAAATAAACCGTTGGAATTTCTTTTTTTAAGTGAAATTAAAACGAATTGATTGAAACAAAATAAGCCAAACTGAAACTACAACAAAAATTAGCAAGAAAAAATTCCGCCGCAATCATTGTTCCAACTCCGATCGCTAATGCTAAGATTAAGCCCAGATCACGGCTTAATTCTGTTTCGATATTTATATGTTTTTTTTCTGCCACGTTCGAAAGTTTCTCTTATTTGTTTTTAATAATGCGGTGTTTATGAAAGATTCGATTATAAATTGTCATTAAACGGATATCTTGTCAAAATTTCATCAAGTTCTTTTTGCTTCCGGTTCGCCCATTTCAAATTAACCATTTTTAGATATTCGATCTGTTTAGCAAAAAGTAAACGGCGAATATCCTGATCTGCAATTCGGTTTTGAAATTCAAATCTGCCTGCCAACGCCGTAACAAAACTCGAAACCAACCAATACATAATTTCGTCTTTTGACCTTGTAATATCACGCGAATGTTCCAATCCACGCTCGGTTACGACAAGATGATATTCATCTCCGCAAATCTCCAGATGCTGAAAACCGTCGTCTTGCCGAACGGTCGGAAAAGCATAAGTACATTCTGTCGGTTTTATTTTCTGACAGAGTTCATTTAGTTCGATTTGTATATTTTAATGGATAAATTTTCAGACATATTATTTATTGATATTATACAAAAAAATAGCCTCTCGTCTTTCGACGAAAGGCTTTCAAGTTTTCATTTTTCAAAAGAAAAATGGGGAGAGTTTTCCTTGGGGGAACTTAAAATAAACCTGATGTGAACATCAGAAACCATCCTGCGACGGCGATAAATCCTAATAATGCTATGTCATCTATAATTGCGTTTTCTCGTGTCTTTTCCATTTCACTATCCTTACGTTAAAAAAATATGTATAAAGAATATAAGTTGAGTTTCCTTTTATTAAGTCGCTCATTTATTAGACGTAGATATATTATTTTTTGCCGAAGTTTTTTGAAAAAAGTTTTGAGGTTTTTATATCTGGCAATAAAATAGGAAGTTAAGTTAATGATGTTTAATTGAATATATTTGAATAAAAAATCATAAGCCACAGAGCAGTCATTGCAAATATTATCAAACCTAAATTACTTCCTTCAAATTCATCGTTGTTCTCTTTCATTTTACTTTTTCCGTCCCGAATGTTTATTTTTGGCACAAAACTTGTAGGATTTTATTTGTGTTAGGATTATGTTCGCTGAAATCAGACATTTGGTTTCGATTTGCGATATAATTTTGCAGAATGCAATATATTATTGGCAATTTGAACAATTTTTAGGCGTAATATGTTTGATAAAATTCAAACCACGCTTTTACGAATTACCAATTACTAATTACTAATTTATGAGCGATATTCAACCAATTTTAAATAAAGTTACAAATGGCGGACGGATGACCGTCGAGGAATGTACGACGCTACTTGAATCAAACGATTTTGTCCGCATCGGACTTGCGGCGGACGAGATTCGTATGCAAAAAAATCCGAAAGATGTTGTTACTTACATCATTGACCGCAACATTAATTATACAAACGTTTGCAACGTCGTCTGCACATTTTGTGCATTTTATCGCCGACCGGGCAAACCCGACACTTATGTTCATTCGATCGAAGAAATCTGTTCACGAATTGACGAAACAATTGAATTAGGCGGAACAGGCGTTTTGATGCAGGGCGGACTTCATCCAGATTTTAATATTGAATGGTATGAAAATCTTCTCTCAACCTTGCACGCAAAATATCCGAATTTTCAACTTCATTGTTTCTCGCCGCCCGAAATTCACAACATACATTTAATTTCGGGACTCGATTACGAAACCATTTTGCAACGCTTAAAAGATGCAGGTTTAAATTCAATGCCCGGTGGCGGCGGCGAAATTCTTGATGATGAAGTTCGCAAGCGTGTTTCAACCAAATGCACTTCGCAAGAATGGCTTGATGTAATGCGTGCCGTCCACAAAGTCGGTTTGATCTCGACCGCAACAATGATGTTTGGCATCGGCGACAAAGTTGAGCATCGAGTCGCACATCTACAAAAAATCCGCGATGTCCAAGACGAAACAGGCGGTTTCACGGCATTTATCCCGTGGACTTTCCAACGTAAAAATACCGCTCTCGGACGCAAAATAACCGAAGAACCAACAGGAATTGATTATTTAAAAATGCTTTCAGTTTCGCGTCTTTTCCTCGACAATGTTCAACACATTCAATCATCGTGGCTAACACAAGGCTTACGCCTCGGACAATCCGCCTTACGCTTCGGTGCAGACGATATGGGTTCAATAATGATCGAAGAAAATGTAGTTTCAGCGGCAGGTGCAAACACACACGCCAACGAAAAAGAACTCCGTTACCAAATCCGCGAAGCAGGTTTCAAACCGCAACAACGTGATATTTTATACAATTATGTTGATCGCGAAGATGTCAAAACTGTTGATAAAAGCGATTCAATGAAACTGCGAGAATTGAGCGTAGCTTTTGCAGATTAAAACTCTTTAAATAACAACAACTTAGGGGTTAAATTGTTATGATAAAAATCATAAATTTACTAAAAAAGAAAAATATCCCTAAGTTTTTACTATTTGCTATAACAATAGTTAATTTAATGTATGTTACCGCAAATCTCATCACTTCTTATTCCGATTCCTCTTTTTCATTTTGCTATATTTGTCCTTGGTATGAAGGAGT
>JBGTHN010000215.1:0-2423 GCA_041746235.1 Pyrinomonadaceae bacterium
GTCGTAATGTTCTTCAAAGATCGAATGACAGAGTGGATAGATCCGAAAATTCCGACCGCCATCGGCATCGCACTTTTGGTCACGGTCTTAGGCGTATTTTACTTCGGACTTTTCGGCAACAGCACGATCAAATCGTTCACAAATATTCCTTCGGCAACGGCTCAAACAAAATGAAAATGATTCTTAAAAGTTTTTTATTGGAGAGTAAAATAAGTTTTGCTCTCCTTTTATTTTTGGCAATTCCGGTTTTTCCACAGACGAACGATAACTTCAATTCACCTTGGACGAATGAAAAAACACCGATAATCATTGACGCATTTTACAAAAATTCGATTGATTGGGATGAAATGAAAAAGGATGAGCGAGTCGTCGCAATTCTGCACAAAGCGACCGAAGGCGTAGATTTTACCGATCCCGAATATCAAAATCGAAGAACAATTGCGAAACAGAAAGGTTATAAATGGGGTTCGTATCATTTACTGCGAAAAGGCGACGCTCTCGAACAGGCGAAGTATTATCTGAAAAACATCGGTAAAAACAACAAAGACGAGATAATGGCTTTGGACGTTGAATGCACCATAAATTCGCAATGCAACGTGCCGAAATACAAAGTGTCCGCCGAAGAGATCAAAACTTTCCTCAAATATATCAAGAAAAAAACCGGACGTTATCCGATTTTTTACGCCAATAATTCGGTCGTCAAAGATTTGTCCGAAAACTATCCGAACGACGAACTTTTATCAAAAATCCCGCTCTGGTATGCACGTTTCAAAAAAGAAGTTACCGATTTTCCAAGCGGAATTTGGAACACTTACACATTCTGGCAATTTTCCAGCGAGATAAATTGCAAGGACGGCGAAGAATGTCTGTATCGCGTGCGTGGAACTCTGAGCGATATGGATGTCAATGTTTACAACGGCACGATCAAAGATTTGCGGGCAAACTGGCAAAATATCGGAAAGTGATACAAATACAACAAAACCACGCGACTAATCACTTTTGTCGCTCGACTAATCACTTTTGTCTCGTGACAAATCACTTTTGTCGTTCGAATATTCAGAATATTCAAGAGCATAATTGAACTTTGCTATCGCAGAATCAAGTTTTGTTCGTGCAGAAACACTTTCTGCACGAACAGAAAGCATTTCTGTTGTTGCGAAAACTATTTCTGTTGGTGCGGAAAGTGATTTCGTTCGTGCAGAAAGTGATTCCGCTCAAACGAATTTTGACTCCGCACGAACAACAGGAACGTAAGTTGGCTGGCTGTTTTTGACGAAAACTAATGTATAAAGAAATAGATATAGAAAATTGGAATAGAAGATCAACCTACGAGTTTTTCAAAGACTACGATGATCCGTTTTTTAATATGACGGCGAATCTCGATGTGACCGAACTTTATAAATTTTCCAAAGAAAGAGGCTTGTCATATTCGCTAACGAGTCTTTTTTGTTCGCAAAAAACTGCTAACGAAATTCGTGAATTCAGGATTCGTCTGTTAAATGGAAAGTTGGTCGAATTTGAAAGAATCGAAGCAATACAAACGATCTTGCAGAAAGACGAAACTTTTTCGTTTTGTTATTTTCCGTCGGCTGATGATGTTTATGAATATAATAAAACGGGAAAAGAATCGGTCGAAAAATATAAAAATTTGAACACTTTCGATGTCGAAACCGAACGGCTTGATCTGATCTATTATTCGGTGATTCCGTGGATTTCGTTCACGAGTTTCAAACACGCCACACGCTTCGATAAAACCCAAACCGTTCCGCGAATCGTTTTCGGCAAAGTCTTTGATGACGGCAACAAAAAGAATATGCCCGTTTCGGTAGAAGTAAATCACGCGATCATGGATGGAATTCACGTCGGGAAATATTTTAATCTATTGCAGGAAAAATTTAATTCTCCAGTCTAATAAAAATATTAAAAACTTGGAATCGGATCATCTTCAATATCTGATCTCAAAAGTTTAGTCCGACCACGCAAACATTCACGCATATTTTCTACCGAACAAATGCTCAGGGCTTTTGCCGCCGCAACTGCAACCGAATAACTGCTCCCACGAATTGAAGACGAATCCGACGAATCTGCTTGATAATAATCTGTGACATTTTTATAGAGACTTGCCTCGTCCCGCAAAACAATATTTTCATCGTCAATAGAAGTTTTATAACTCCCGATGATAACAATATTTGATTGTGGAGCTAAAACCTGCGGAAATAAATTCGTGTCGGCTTTGATCGAACCGCTGATTCTGCCCGTCGGTGCGAATGTTAAAATATTCCATTCGGGATATTTTTCGTATTTTTGCTGATGCGGAAAACCGGACGCCGTTAAGATCACATCAAGTTTTAATTCGTTTGCACGTTTATGTGCGTTTTCCCAATAAACGAGTTTTTGTTGTCCGAAGCTATCAAAAACCGTCA
>JBGTHN010000216.1:0-14738 GCA_041746235.1 Pyrinomonadaceae bacterium
GCTTGTTCCAAAAACTAAAAATGCGATGAAATTGAAAAATGCTGCCCAAGCAACTGCAACGCCGGGCGATAAAACTCTTGTTGCAACAACGGTTGCGATCGAATTTGCGGCATCGTGAAATCCGTTCACATAATCAAAAATGAGTGCAATGATTATGATAAATACAACTAAACTAAAGGCAACTGATTGTCCGTCCATAAGATTTCAGGTGTGAAATTGTTAATTGTGTTTTAGGACAATGCTTTCGATGATATTGGCAACGTGTTCGCATCTGTCTGTGCCGTTTTCCAAAATTTCGTAAAATTCTTTCCATTTAATTAAAGCAATTGCATCGGTTGATTCACGGAAAAGTTCTCCGATCGCACGAAAGATAATATCGTCAGCTTCGTTTTCGAGTCTGTGAATTTCAACGATATGTCGATTCATATCGTTCGGTTTATTGAGCATCGTAACAGCACCGTGAATCTCGATCGAAAGCCTGTAAAGAGTATCAGCTAAACCTTTTGCGTGTTCATTCATATCTTTGATGTCATAGATAATCACAGCACGAGCTGCCGCATCTATGTAATCGCAAACATCATCAAGAGCGACCGAAAGTGTATAAATATCTTCACGGTCAAAAGGTGTTATGAATGATTTGTTTAATTTGGTTGTGATCTTGTGAGTCAACTCATCACAGGCGTGTTCAGTTTCTTTGATGCTTGTGTAGTATTTTTCAACATCGCCGCTTTTATCATGTAACATTTTTACAAGCATTTGGGCGGCATCTTGAATCTTTGCGGACATTTGCGAGAAGAAGGCGAAATACTCGTCTTCTTTTGGCAATAAACTAAAAGCCATTTTGTTTAAGAATCTCCGTATAATTTTTTTTGAACAGGAAAAGAATATATCCAAAGAGGTAGGAGTTGTCTATGTCAAAAGGTTTTAAAAATAAATAAAAATGGAACGCCAACATATCGTCAACGTTCCATTTTTATTTAAACAGTTTTTTTACTTTTTACTTTTTACTTTTTACTTTTTTTAGCTTTTTATGTTTGATAAAAGCGGCTTCGGTCAGATATACGTTCAATTCGCAGATGTCTTTTACATAATCGCCGATTCGTTCGAGGTGTTTAGCGACGAAAAGTAAATGTGCTGCACCTGTGGTTGTTTCAGGATTATCAATCATCATCTCGATCAATTCGCCAAAAACTTTATTATAAATTTTATCAATCTCTCGATCACGTTTAATTATTTCACGGGACAGATCGGCATCTTCCGAAGTAAAAGCATCCAAAGCACTTTGCAACATTTCGCCTGCAATTTCAGCCATTTTTGGAAAATCAACATAGTTTCTAACTTCGGGTTCGTTATTTAAAACGATTGCAGCTTCCGCAATATTTGCGGCGTGGTCGGCGATGCGTTCCAAGACGGGCGTGATTTTTGCGACTGAAATTACAAACCTCAGATCATAAGCCGCAGGTTGTTGGAGTGCGAGAATTTCGATGCTTAACTGATCTATTTCAAGTTCCATTTTATTGATGATCTTGTCATCTTTGATCACTTTATGAGCCAGATCATTATCACGTTCAACAAGCGATTTCATCGAATTGTGAACTGCTTTTTCAGTCGTGCCACCGAGCAATAAAAGTTTGTCTCGCAGGACATCTAATTGTGAATCAATAATTCTTTCCATTTTTTCTATTATACAATTTTTGAAAATCTTATTAAATAAATATTTAACCGAATCTTCCCGTTATATAGTCTTCCGTTAATTTATCTTCGGGATTTGTGAACATCACTTGCGTTGGATTAACTTCGATAAGTTTTCCAAGCATAAAAAATGCTGTTTTATCCGAAACACGAGCCGCTTGTTGCATATTGTGCGTAACGATGGCGATCGTGTAATCCTTTTTTAATTCAACAACAAGTTCTTCGATCTTTTGAGTCGCGATCGGATCGAGTGCCGAAGCGGGTTCGTCCATTAAGATAACTTCCGGTTGAACTGCCAAAGCTCTAGCGATACAAAGCCGTTGTTGCTGTCCGCCGGATAATCCGAAAGCGGAAGTATTGAGTCTGTCCTTTACTTCACCCCAAAGTGCGGAATCTTTCAAAGCTTTTTCTACACGTTCATCAAGATCAGATTTGTTAGCGTGCATACGATTGATGCGAATTCCGTAGGCGACATTTTCATATATCGATTTCGGGAACGGATTTGATTTTTGAAAAACCATTCCAACCTTGCGGCGAAGTGCGACAACATCGGTTTTCGGAGCGTAAATATCTTTTCCGTCGATCAGAACATTTCCGCTGACCTTGGCGATCGGAATTGTATCGTTCATACGGTTAAGAGTTCGCAAAAACGTAGATTTTCCGCAACCGGAAGGTCCGATAAATGCCATCACTTCACGTTCGGGAATCTCCAGATTTACATCAAAAAGTGCCTGATTCGTGCCGTAAAAAAAATCTAATTTCGAAATGCTGATTTTGCTTCCCATATAAAATTCAAGGTTCAAGATTTAAGATTCAAAAATTTAAGACATAACATTTGAATCTTAAATCTTGAACCTTAAATCTTTATTAAAACTTCTTGCGTGTAAAAAACCTCACAATAATGTTTATTACTAAAATAAGTCCGACCAAAATAAGTGTCGCCGCCCAAGCCATTTGGTGTTCAACTTCAAATGGTCCGGTTGCAAAATTATAAATTTGAACCGTAAGAGACGACATCGGTTTATCATAATACCAATTATAAAAGCGACTGTTCAATGCCGTAAATAAAAGCGGTGCGGTTTCGCCGGAAATTCTTGCGATAGAAAGCATCGCACCCGTTGCAATTCCCGAAGCGGCGGCGGGCATAACAATGTCCCACGTAACACGCCATTGCGGAGCTCCGAGTGCCAAAGCACCTTCACGCATAGATTTCGGCACAAGTCGGATCATTTCTTCCGTCGTTCGTGCGACAATCGGAATCATTATAATAGCGAGTGCCAGCGAACCCGCAAAGCCCGACGCTCTGTTCATCGGTAAAACTACTAATGTATAAATAAATATACCAACGATGATCGAAGGAACACCAATCAATGTATCAGCGAGAAAACGAACCGTATTGCCGAACCAATTATCACCGAATTCCGCTAAATAAACTCCCGCACCAATTCCAATCGGTAAACCAATTATCGATGCAAGCAAAGTCATCATTGCCGAACCTGCGATCGCATTTCCGATTCCACCGCCTTCGCCGACAGGTTTTGGCGTGTCGGTTATAAATTCCCAATTTATCGCCGACAAACCACGCACCGCGATATATCCCAGAATTATCAATAAGATCGTAATGGCAAAAAACGCACACGCCGCCGTAATGGTGGTCATTATACTGCTGACGAGTTTTCTACGGTTGTGAATTGATTCACTCATAAATACTGATTCAAGATTCAAGATTTAAGATTCAAGATTTAAGATTCAAGATTTAAGATTCAACGTCTTGAATTTCAAATTCAACGTCTTGAATTTCAAATTCAACGTCTTGAATTTCAGATTCAACGTCTTGAATGCGAAATTCAAACCCTTGAATCTTAAATCTTTAATCTTGAATCTATGTAGCTTTCGCCGTTCCCGTTCCTTTTGCAACTCTTGCGACCAATAATTTCGCAAGTGCATTAACAATAAAGGTTACTAGAAACAAAACTAATCCCATTTCGATCAACGCACTTAAATAAAGTTTGTCGGTCGCTTCGGCAAAGTTTGCGGCTAGAACGGAAGCGATCGTGTAGGCAGGTTCAAACAAAGATGCGGAAATCTGCGGAGAGTTTCCGATCACCATTGTAACTGCCATCGTTTCGCCTAATGCCCGTCCTAAACCTAAAACAACTGCACCGGCAATTCCCGATGCCGCATTTCCTAAAACGATCTTGGTCGTTTCCCATTTCGTTGCACCGAGTGCAAGTGCCGCTTCGCGTTGCGTTGTCGGAACGACTTCTAAAACATCACGAACAACTGCTGTAACAATTGGCGTTATCATCAAAGCCATAATGATTCCGCCGGTCAACATTCCGATTCCGGTTAAACGCCCTTGAAAAAGCGGAATAAAACCAAAATACTCCTGCAAGAACCATCCTAGATAATTACGGATAAATGGTGCAAGAACGAAAATTCCCCAAAGTCCGTAAACTACCGAAGGAATCGCCGCCAGCAGTTCGACCATAAATGCGATCGGTGTCGCGACCTTTTTCGGAGCTTGTTCAACAAGAAAAATCGCTATGCCTAAAGATAAAGGCACAGCGATTATTAAAGCGATGACCGAAGAAACAATCGTCCCGTAGATAAAAGGCAAAGCACCGAAAATATTCGATGCGGGTTGCCAATCTCTGCCCGTCAAGAATCCGAGTCCGAATGCTTTGATGGTCGGCATAGAATTCCAAACCATCATTGCGATCATCGAAACAACAATCAAAATAATTGTCGAAGCCAAAATCACTAAAACGGTGCGGAAAATTTTATCTCCGATTGTTCCTGTTTTCGCCAAGTCTATTTATTCTCCTGCGGTTTTTGCAGCTTCACGCAGAGGTTTTCCATCGGCTGTAATAGAACCGATCTTTGCTTCTACTTTTTTCACGACTTCTTCCGGCAACGGTGCATAGTGCAGTGCTTCTGCAAATTTTTCTCCATCGTGAGTTGCCCACCACAAAAAGTCAACTAAAGCCTTTCCTTTAACCGCATCTTTTTGATTTTTGTAAACCAAAATATATGTATAACTTGAGATCGGATAAGCATTATCGCCTTCAGCATTTGTGATCTTAACACGCATATCTTCCGGCATATCTTTGACCGAACCTGCCGCCGCTGCTGAGATATTTGCAATTGTCGGCTCAACAAAATTTCCGGCTTTATTCTTAATTAAAGCTGTCGGCAATTTATTTTCTTTAGCGAATGCAACTTCAACATAACCGATCGTGTTCGGGGTTTGTTTAACTTGTCCCATCACGCCGTCGTTTCCTTTCGCACCTGCTCCAACGCCTTTGATCCAATTCGGCTGTTTGCTCGAAGTTATTTTTTCTTCAAAGGTTTTGTTTATTTTCGATAAATAATCTGTGAAAACGGCAGTTGTTCCGCTCGAGTCCGCACGATATACAGGAAGAATTTCAGCATCAGGGAATTTTACATCAGCATTGTCAGCTGCAAGTTTCGGATCGTTCCATTTCTTGATCTCGCCCAAATAAATTGCTGAGATAACTTCCGGCGTAAGGTTCAAAGGTTTATCAACGCCTTCTAAGTTATAAGTCATAACGACCGCACCTAAAACTGTCGGGATATGAAGCAATTCGCCGCCTTTGGCTTTTGCCATATCTTCATCCTTCATCGGATCGTCCGAAGCACCGAATGCAACGAGTTCTTCGGAAATATCTTTTTGTCCGCCGCCCGAGCCTTTTGATTGATAATCAATTTTAATTTTCGGGTTGATCTTTTGATATTCATTAACCCATTTTTCGTAGATAGGTTTTGGGAAACTTGCTCCAGAACCGGTCAGACTTATATCGCCGCCGGCACTTGTTGTCGTTCCGTTTTTGTCGCCCATCGGATCACCGCTGCAAGCTGAGCCTAAAGCCACTGTGAAAACCAACATTGCTAAAAATAAATTTCTTGTAAAATATTTCATTAAATTTTTTAATCTCCTATAAAATAACTGTTAAGTTAAAACTGTAAGCCATTTTGTAGATCAATAAAAACTTACTTAGAGCATTGATTTTATTGGTCAAACATAAAAAAATCGCTTCATAATTTTAGAATTATACTTAAAATTTTCTAAGAGTTAATTATTTTCGAAGATGATTTAACATTTCGGTAACATTGTTCTAACATACGAATTATACAATCTGTAGTTTGCAATAAAATTTCGAGTTTAAGTTCGGCTGAATTATCCGTCCCATATCTGTGCTTAAATTTGGAAAATCCAAAATATAAAAGAGAAAAAATATGGATCTAGTTAATGATTTGGGAAATGATTTAGTTTTAGCGATGCTGGTTGATAAAAAACATTCTGAAAAGATTGACTCAAAAGAAATTTTGCCTTTGATTAGTAGAATAAGAGAAATTTTAGAACCTGTTTCATTAAAAGATCATTCATATTCGGTTCCGATTGTGAATTTCAATGAAGCGTCTAATTCGCATTAATTGAATACACAATTATTACGCATTTGGTATATCTAAAAAATATTTTGAAGCCGATAAATGTAAAAATCGGGTGATAATCTTTTTCAATAATTTCTCTCTTTACGTATCTTTACCCTTTTTTACAAGTCTTTTAAAGATTCTTGTAAACGAAACTACCTCCAAAATACATCCTAGTAATGCTTTTTAGGCATAATTTTTGCAACTAATCCCTTTGTAGAATAGAATAATGACTAAATAATTCCAATACAATTGATTTTATAAGATGAATAAACTTCTGGAGGAGTAAATGAAAAAAGTTAATTTTAGAAAACAACTGACGGCTTTGGCTTTGGCTTGGGTGATGTTGATGCTGCCGATGGCGGCAATGGCACAACGATATACAAAAGTTGATATGCCGAAAAACAAATATAAGATTGCGGATGATGTTAAGATCGGGAACGAATATTCGGCAAAAGTTGATAGTGAATTCCCAATATTAAATGATCGGGAATCCACGAATTTTGTTCAAGATGTTGGACGCAGATTGGTCAATGCCATTCCGAATGAATTTCAGGAATCTGCTTTTGATTATCGATTTAAGATCGTTAATGCTAGCGATATAAATGCGTTTGCTCTTCCGGGCGGTCCGATGTATGTCAATCGCGGAATGATTGAAGCGGCGAAAAATGAAGGTGAAATGGCGGGCGTTATGGCACACGAAATTTCGCACGTAGCTTTAAGACACGGAACGGCACAAGCGACGAAACAATCGAGTATCGGAAATCAGATTTTAGGAATCGGTGCGATTTTAGGCGGAGCAATTTTAGGTGGAGAAGCAGGAGCTCAACTCGGAGCAATGTTTGCTCAAGGTTATTTCTTGCGTTATAGCCGTCAATATGAAACACAAGCCGATATTTTAGGGGCGAGAATTATGGCAGATGCCGGTTATGACCCAAAAGATTTGGCAAATATGTTCCAAACTATCTCTTCGCAAAGCCGAGGTGGAAGTCCACCGGAATGGTTAAGCAGTCACCCTGACCCGAACAAGCGTTATCAAGCGATTAATCGTGAAGCTTCGCTTTTGAATGTTTCTCCAAATCCGAGAAAATATACACGAGAATTTGCCAGAGTTAAAGAAAGACTTCAATCAATGCCGAAAGCCAGAACGATGGCTGAAATTGAAAAGGATACACAAAGTAATTCAGGTTCAGGAAATAGCGGCGGTTCAAGTTCAGAAATGTCGAGAGGCACTTATTCAAAAAATGTTCCTATACCGTCATCCAACACACAAACATATCAAGGCGGAGAATTATTCAAAGTAAGTATTCCGTCGAACTGGAAACAATTTCCGGGACAAAGTGATATATGGTTTGCTCCCCAAGGTGCCTATGGTAATCAGGGAATTACACACGGTGCAACCATCGGTCTTTCCAAAACTCAGCAGAGAGACTTGGCGAGAGCAACTGATGAATATGTAAAAGCAATTCTTCAGGCAAACACCTATTTGCGACAAACAGCGAATTATTCCAGTTTTAGCTTGGATGGAAAAGCGGCGTATGCAACACAACTTAGCGGACGTTCACCCGTTACAGGGCAAAACGAATATGCCTTGATTTATACAACTCAATTACGAAACGGTGATTTGATGTATATTATCGGAGTCGCTCCGCAAAGTGAAAGCTCGCGTTATAACAGAGCTTTCAATAATATGGTTCGCTCTCTGCAAATTAACGCTTCGTATTAAGTTTTTTGATTAAAATAGGAACGAGATGTAATGCTTTGATTTTGAATTTTCGGGTTTTCAGATTTTCAGATTATTCTTAAACTCAACAATTTAAATCAACATTCACATCTCGTTTTTTTCTGCACTTTTCAAGAAAAACGCTGATATGTGTGCGTTGATAAACTACAAATAAAATAATGTCCCCAAAAGTTTGAGACAATTATGAAAATAAAAAAATTAATTTCGTTTTTAATGATATTGGGTGTGGTTGGTTTTGTAAGCCAGACGGTTTCCGCACAATTTGATTCGATTCGTAGAAATACAAATCGTGTAGATAGTTTTCCACAATGCGATAAGGCAAATCTTTCGCCAATAAAGTGTGGTTTTTACGAAGAGGGTTATCAAGACGGTGCAGAAGATGCAAAAAATAACCGCGACAGTGACCACAGACGATATCGTAGCAAATTTGATAACCAATATGAATCGTTTTACAGAAGTGGTTACGATGAAGGTTATAACAGCGTGCGACCAACTTCGCGGTGGACTAATCAACAGAGAGATGCTTATGACCAAGGTTACGGATTTGGCGACAACGATCGCAACCGAAGAATTTCGCGGCTTCCCGGACGTTATGAAGGCAGATACGACCGAGCCTTAGAAACCTATTATCAAAAGGGTTATTTTGATGGATATGATAACAAGCCTAAACAATACGACACGCCAATGGGAAATATCCCGACAACACCTTTTCCAAACCCTGGGAATAATCGTAATAGAGGAACAGCAACCGGAACTTTGACATGGAATGGACGGGTTGATAATCGTGTCAATATTGTATTGCAAGGCGAAGAAGTTAAAACAAATATTGTTGCCGGAAGACTTTCGGGAGTTTATCACAATCTGCAAGGTGTTTTGCCACGTCGGAATGCAACGCTTTCGGTTATTAAATTAGATGGACGCGGAACAGTCCGAGTAATTCAACAACCGACTCGTGATAATAATTATACGGCAATGATTGAAGTTTATGATGCTGAAAAAAGTGATGATAACTACAATCTGCAGATCCGATGGCAATCATCGAATGTGCAAGAAACTTATAGTTCGGGCAAGGTTAATTGGAGTGGTCGAGTTGACGCAACAGTAGATATAAAAATTTCCGGCGACTATGTTGAATCTGTTGACCAAACAGGAAGCGGTTTAACAGTTATCCGAGAGAATTTGGAGGGTTATCTTGCCGCCCGCAATGGAACATTCGTTCGTGTTAATAAAAAAAATGGACGCGGAACGGTTACGATAATTGAACAACCGAACAGTCAAAATGATTACACAGCCGTTGTTCGAATCTTTGACCCGCAAGGCGGAGATGGCGAATATGATATCGAGATAACTTGGTAGGCATTTAAATTTAGCTAAACACAGAATAGGAGCAGAAAGTTGAAAATATTTTTAACTTTCTGCTCCTATTTTTATGCAATATAATTTTGAAAACTCGTCCAGATAACAGATATTTTTTATAAGGAGAGCGTAAATAATGGGATACCCGGAAGATAAGGGAATAGCAAAAATGGTTACTGATAGTAAAGGAAATTCGCACTATATGATGTTTCAGGAATTATCGATGTCGTGCGGACCTGCTTGTGTTGCAATGGCGGAAAGTTTATACAAACTGATGTGTATGGTTGACCCCGAAAAAAGGGCGAGAGAACTTTCGCAAAAATATGAAGGGAAATGGACGGCTAGTGGCGGAACAAATGCCTCCAATCTGACTCATGTATTAAATGCCGAAGGTGTGCAAACTTATAAATGTGTTGATATACCGGATGGCAAAATGTACAGTTATCTGAAACATTACGTTAAAGATAGGACCCCGACAATTGCTCACGTTGGATGGTCAAAAGGCGGACATTTTACACTCGTTCGCCGTGTTTATGACGATGGAATAGTTGTATGTCTTGACCCATGGTATGGATTGGTGGAAATTAAACCACAAAAATTCCCTGATTATAATCCGATCGGTGCTACCGGGAGATTAACCGGTTGGTTAAACATAACTTACCGATAAATTGCGAAATAAATACAGTCAACGGAGAAAGCGTTATTTTCATCATAGTAAAATAACGCTTTCTCTTTTATGGAATAAGCGTTATACTAACTTTCCCTTATGGGGGCGAAAGGCTTCGACAGGAGCTTGTATAGATCTTTGGATGTCACGTCGGGCGTTCTTTTGGTAGCTCGTTAATAATTCCGGAAGAAACAACAAACGCTAACTCTAATCAAGAATTAGCTCTCGCAGCCTAACTTCGGTTAGCTTTCGAGATGCCTCAGCGGAAGTCAGCTTAATGCGACCGTTCGAGGTATAACACAGTTTAAGCTAGTTCACATACACCGTCTGCGTATGTGAACGAAATGTTAGTCAGGCTAGTCTGTTTTGAGGTCTTGTCAATTTATCTACTCAATCCAGACGAAACTTGAGTGAATTGACTAAACGTGTAGAGTCCACTGGTCGCAACTCTTGGATGCGAGTTCAATTCTCGCCGCCTCCATCATAGAAAATAGTAAAAGCGAGTTTTATCTTAAAGGATAGAACTCGTTTTTTACTACCACAAACACACTTTCAATGTAATTTGCCTCAAGAAGTTTTTACCGACGTTAGTTTTAACTTTTACGGTGGTTCATACAACTTTTACGGTAATCCATTTAACTTTTACGGTGCCTCATATATTTTTTACGGTGGCTCATTTAACTTTTACGGCGGCTCATACACTTTTTACGGTGACTCATTTAACTTTTCCGACGACTCATACACTTTTTACGGTGCTTCATACAACTTTTACGGTGCTTGTTTTATTTGAAACGGTATTTTGTATGGGGATTGAGGGTTGAACTTCAAATAAATGATTCAAATATGATTCAGGGAAATATAAAATCGGTCAATTTGACTGATTTGTTTTTTTACATTTGGGTTCTCTTAGACTGCTGCTAGTTGCATATAGGTTAATAAACACGGGGTTTACGATGGCTTTGCCTTATTTGGCACGGGCTTTGCTAAATGTATAAGTGCCGCCAAAGGCAATTATTTCAATATGGAGTATAAAATTATGAAACCGATTGCAAGAAAAAACGATTTAGTTATTAAAAAAGATACGGGTGAACTTTTCATCGAAGATTTAGTCAGTCATAAAACGATTCATTTGAACCCGACATCGGCGTATGTTTGGGAAAAATGCGATGGTCAGAAAAATGAGGTTGAAATTGCTCAAGACTTGGGAAAAGAACTCGGCGTTTCGGTTAGCGAAATGGTAGTTATAATGGCTTTGAATAAATTATCCAAAGCAAGACTTTTAGAACCGGAGTTTGCCTTATAAATTAAGCAGTTAGCAGAAAGTTATCAGAGTTACAGAAAGTTGCAGAAAGTTAAAAACAAAGAGTTTAAAAATATCAAAATGCCTGATTACAAGTTAACACCTGCTTAGCTGGTTTCTGTTGACATAAGTAACAGTCGGCGAAGCTGACAAATTCGATAGCGTCGGGAATAATCCCGACCTATGATGAAAAAATCAAACCGACGCTGAAAGTGTCGAATCATCAGCTAAATTCGTCCCCTACAGGGACGGCTCGATCGTTTGATATTTACGTCGGGATTGCTCCCGACGCTATTAAATCAGTCGCTTTCAGCGACAAATAAAACTTAAATTTCCTTCCTTCCTCAAATCCTTAAACTATTTTTTTCAGACCGTTCGGCGGTTAATGAGTATTGGAATCAAAAAAATTGGTGAGAATTATTTATCTGCATTAAAACAGACAAATAATTCTCACCAAAATAGTTTTAAACTCAAAACTTGATAAGTTTGAATTTACCTTCCGCTTTTACTTTCCCTACTTGTATTAGATGATAGGATATCTACATTGTTCATATCATCATCAACAAATATAACTTGCGGTGAAAAGGCATATAATTTATGCACTGCCGTAATAATGATTGTTTCACCGGCTGTAATATTTTGGAAATTATAATAACCAAAAGGATTTGTGCTGCTTGTGTGAACCGTTCCGTCTGATTCGGTTAAAATCACAGAAACTCTGCCAAGCCCACGATTATTTTCATCCAGAACTCTTCCGCTGATCGAAACTTCGGCGGCAGTTGGGGCAAGCGGAACTTCGATCGATCCGATCTCCACTCTTGAATCCATCAAACGCACGACATTTACTCTTTGGTCAAATAGTAATGCTCTGATCGGATTCATACCTCCGGGATTTACGGCACAGGTATTTGTGTAAACACAATTGTTTCCTGCGTTCATCACCGGACTAAATGCTGAAGGCAGACGTGAATCGGTTGGTCCGCCGTTATTTTGTAAAGGACCAAGCAACGGATTAATGATCATACGATCAACGCCGATGCTTCCAACTAAGTCCAAATTAACATTAGGCTGTGGAGCAGTTCCGACAAATACACTTGCTTCGAAATAAACTTCGACGTTCAAGTTATTACCAATCAAGTTATGTCCGAGTGAATTGAAACTGCCTAAAGCTCCGAGAACATCGGAACTGAGCAGGTCTGTGCCGAACAAGGATTTGTTTTCGGCAATGATCGTGTTACGTAAATTAGTTACTCCGAGTGGCGGTATAACGCCGACAAGACTAACAACTCCGCCGCCGACTAATGTCGATTCATTATGTGTAATGGTGTTATTGGTTAGGTGCATCTGACCGGCTGCGTTCAAGATTCCGCCTGCCGCCGCTAAAGAATTATTATTCGTAACGGTTGAATTCATAATTGTAGTTGTGGAAACTACATTACTGACTCCGCCACCGCCTGCGTCACCGCCGGGAATGAACGGAACTCCGTTACAAATATTTTCGCTGATAAGTGATTTGGTGATGATCGTTTCCGAACCCAATCTGGTTGCGACTCCGCCACCGAGCGTGGTTGCCAGATTATTGGAAACATTAACTTCATTTAATCTTAAAGTTGATCTTCCGCTGACGATTCCCAATAACGCACCATTTAAGATTCCGCCACCGTCTCCGGCTAAGTTACCGACCGGCAAAGCTCTGCCTTGGGTGATCGTTAAACCATTTATTTCGACTTCAAAATCTCCGCCCAAAATTGGTGCGGCGATCAAAAATACACGATCAGTGTTATTACCGCTGACAGCTAAAGTTCTTGCTCCGAGTCCGTTAATTGTTACGTTACTTGTAATAATCAACTGACTTCCGTTTAAGAAAATAGTGCCAACTAATGTCGGATCAAAATTGATCGTGTCAAAATCAGGTGCGACGTTTGATGCGTTGATCGCTTCACGCAATGTGCAGGCACCAACGCTACAACCATTAGATTCATTATCTAATAGTGTGTTAACGGTGTATGTCGCTGCGTAGGTATTTGCAGACATTAAAAATACAAAGAGCAAAAGTGGTGCATTAATTGATTTTAAAAAAAGTTGGGGAAATTGTGGTAGAAGAGATTTATTCTGAAATCTTTCTGTCCATTCCCGTGTTAGAAGTAGAAAATTCATTTACATTTCTCCTGGGTTTGGTGTAAGAGTTAAAAGATTAATCAATGGTATTAAATCAAAGATCGTAAAACTTCAAGATCGAAGTAGCAGAATTGCAACCGGAATACTGCATGCCTCAATTATAAACAAAAACGAAAGAGATTATCAACATTTTTTTTTCTAACTTAAACAAATTTAAACACAAGGTAAAACCATAAATTTGATTATTGACAATGTTAGAATCGCCACTTATTCTCTAGTTTTTCTGTAAAAACAATGGAAGGTTTTGAAGACAACAAAAATATAAATAAACTGCCAATCGGCATATTTGATTCGGGCGTAGGTGGTTTAACGGTTTATCGTGCTTTGCATAATCGTTTGCCAAATGAACATTTTATTTATCTCGGCGACACAGCAAGAGTTCCTTATGGCACAAAATCGCTTGCCACAGTTGAAAGATATGCAATTGAAAATTCTTCATTTTTGGCTTCACGCGGAATTAAACTTCTCGTTGTTGCTTGCAACACAGCATCTGCATTAGCACTTCCAAAGATCAGAGAAAAAATTGGGATTGAAGTTGTCGGCGTAATCGGTCCAGGTGCGAGGAAAGCTGTGAAGATCACAAAAGAAAACAAAAAACCGAGAATCGGAGTGATCGCCACAGAAGCAACCGTTTCAAGTAATGCTTATGCAAACTCAATTCGTGAAGCATCGAAAAAAGCCGAAATTCTACAAAATGCCTGTCCGCTTTTTGTTCCTTTAACCGAAGAAGGTTGGACGCAAGAAACGGAAACTTACTCAATCGCTAAAAAACATCTGCAAAACATAATTGAATTTAAACCCGACGCACTCGTTTTAGGTTGCACACATTACCCGATTTTGCGTGATGTGATTCAACAAACCGTCGGCGAAAATGTAAAGCTAATAGATTCCGGCGAAGCAACCGCCGAAGAAGTTGAAAAATTATTGAACAAAAAGGGTTTAGCCAACACAGAACAAATCTCATATAATCGCAAACGGCAACTTTGCGATGATCTGGATCATTTTTATGTAACCGATGCGGCAGAAAGATTTGCACATGTAGCTGAAAGATTTTTGGGTGTAAAACCTGCAAAATTAGAAGCTATCGAAGTTTTTGAAGTTAAGAAATAGTCGGTTGTTGGTTGTCAGTTGTTAGTCGTAAAGATTAACAACGAACAACCAACAACTGACAACTAACAAATAAATGACATATACAAGAATAGACAACAGACAATTAGACGAAATCAGAAAAACAAAGATCACTGCAAACATCTCGCCTTATGCGGAGGGTTCGGCACTTATCGAAGTCGGCGGAACAAAGGTTTTATGTATGGCAACGGTTGAAGAAAATGTACCGCATTGGATGC
>JBGTHN010000217.1:0-1926 GCA_041746235.1 Pyrinomonadaceae bacterium
AAATAGAGTTTTTGCATTATTTGTTTATTTGAAAGTGTCCTAAAAGTAATTGCAGATGTTTTTTCTTATGAATTGCCGTCTGCTTTAGCTGACGGGAAAAGATTGAATCAAATAACAAGGCTTTAGCCGAACTTTAACAAAAGCAGATTCCTTATTAGCTTTAGCTGAAGCTATTTGGATGATTGATATTTTTTATAATTTGGCTAAAGCCGATTGACTAAATATCAACTATTCCGTCGGCTAAAGCACGACGGCAATTCATAAATCATTCCCAAAAGTCTAAAACCAAAACACCTCCACCGTATAAGACTTCGCCCCGCCGCCTTCGTCGTGGATTTCGACGATTGCCGTGTAATTATTGCTGCTGTTTGGCTGTTGGATCACCTTAGCGTTGCCGCGTCCTGATTTTTTAGTAACACCGACGGTTATGTTTTCGCTTCGTGGGAGTGATTTTGTAAAACTCGGAATGCCCGGAGGATAAGGCGTTCCGATGATCGTTTTGGTCGAAATATCACTGCCGTTGATCACCAGATGAACCGTTGCATCAACCATTCCGGTCCAAAAAACTCTGCCGAGAATATTGTTCGGGTCGCCCGTTCGCGGTGTTTCGACAACTTCGGTTTGATTGTTTTGCAACTCGCGGGTCAGTGAATTTATCGAACCTTTAACCTTGTTCCATTCAGTAATATGCAATCCCGACGTTGGCATATTGCCTAACATATCCGCCAAAACTCCGCCGCCCGAACGCAATTCGGCAAGACCGTATTTTTCATCAACCAGACGCTTCATCAGTTTGATGCTGGCAGATAATTGTTCCGCCATAAACGCCCGTTCGATCTTGATTCCCGTGATCTCACTGCCTTTTCTAATGTCCTCAGAAGTCCGATTTACTAACTCATCAGTTTGCTCTTCGAGATCATTGGTCAATTGCTCAAGCCGACCATAATTCTGTGCATTTATCGAAAATGCGACTGCCAGAATTAAAATTATTGTAGATAATAGATAGCTTTTCATAACAAATTTCTCCTCAAAATGTCTTTTGCGAGGATTATAGTAATATTATTCAATTTTGAAAACGTCGAAGCGTGCGGAACATACATTTTCAATGTTCGATCAAAATAAACCTATCGGAAAACTTAACCGATTTGAATTTTATGGCAAAATAAACATTTTCATAAACAAATTACCTTTAGGAGATTAAAAATATGCCGGAAGTTCAACTACACGGATTCGATTTCGAGAATTGGATCAAAGAAACATTTTTCGCAGAGTTTAGCGTTTCATACAGTAATAAATGGGATATTCCCGCTGAATTTAATACTTTGCCAAACATTCCAGATGAGTTTCGTCATCTGCCGGTTTCAGTTAAAACTTGTAAAAATCGTAAGACGATTTATTTTGGTGATGCACTCAGACAATTCGGAATTGACGAAGATTTTTTATTGATTGTTGGATTTTGGGAACAAAGCGGTAAAAACAAAAATTTCGTGGCTATAGAAGCGGTGAAAGCGACAAAGCAAAAATGGAAAAATCTTTTTCAACCCTTGATGGAAAAGGATATAAAATTGCTTGATTCAACAATTAAAAATAGAGAAATGAATTACGTTGAAGTTAAGGAATTGGCAGAGAAAATTAAAAAGTCATTTCCTCCGACGAAAATAGTTTTGAATCGTAAAGTTGATTCAAAGAAACAAAGACGTTTGCAGTGTAGTTTAACTTTTAAGACTTTTTGGAGTGATTTTGTTGGAAAAGAACCTTACCGAAATATCGAATGTTCGCTTTTCGGAAAAACTGTGCCAAATCCTTTTGTTTCGGGTTCAAGAGTTTTCAAGCCGAAAGTTGACTGAATAAATCGGCTTGAGTGTTTTGCAGACGGCTTTTGGTCATTTCAATGTATTCTTCTTCAATTTCAATTCCTGCGAAATT
>JBGTHN010000218.1:0-2109 GCA_041746235.1 Pyrinomonadaceae bacterium
AAAATCAAGAAAATACTGACGGGTTTCGGAAATCCATTCGGGATTAAGTTTGGCAACTGTCTTTGTCATAAATAACTCCATTTTTGACAAACATTTTATCAAACTCAATCATCATCAGCCAAAAACTCCGCGACCCCTCAAATATTTAGCTTGAAAACATATTGTTTGCTAAAACTTTTACTACAAATAAAATTAGAATATGAGCGAGAAAAATGCAGAAAAGAAATACACTATTAAAATCTTCTAAATTCCTTAACCTAATACCATACCGCTTCATCACCTAATGCCCTCCTGCTTTATTTGAAATCTGAAACTTGGAAGAAGAAGTACCAAACTTTGATGCACCCATTGAGATTGAGGATAAAGGGCAGGAGTTTTAATTAAAAGTTGTTGGCTTCAAAAAAAGAAATAGTTCGACGATAAATTTGCCGAACTATTTCTTTTGATTCTGTTTATGGAAAAATTTGTTTCGGAGCATTAAACTCTTTGTCCCAACCTAAGTAGCAAACATCCGTGCAACCGAGAGCGTATGTGACGACCTTCCATTTGCTTCCGTCTTTTTTGAGCAGTGCGAAGAAATTGCTGTCGAACATATCCGCTTCATCTTCATATTTCGTTCCCTTTAAGTCAGGTTTTTTGCCGGATTTGGTGAGCGGTTCGCCGCCGATGAAAGCCCAGTCTCCGAAGACTTTGAAATTATTCGGAGCAAAAACTATTTCCTGTTTGAGTTCTTTCTCGACCGGAACTCGCAGAGCATTAAAGATCGCATCGCGTTCGGCTGAACCTTTTTGCGGTGTGTAAACTTTCCCATCATTTGATGATTTTTCAGTTTTTTCTTCTGATTTATTTTCAGATTTCGTATCTTCTTTTATCTCTGTAGTTTTTGCGGAATCGTCAGTTTCCGAATCATTATTTACAACAGTTTCAGAAGTATCGCTTGTTCTTGGTCTTTTAGTTTCGGATTCGAAGCATGAGGTGACAAATAAAAGTGTTACAAATAAGCAAAAAAATGCTGTGATCTTATTTTTGGGCATAATTTTCTCCTTGAATATTTTGTTTTTATAGTCTTGTGGTAGTAATTTCTTTGATCATTTAATCCTATTAAATATCTTTTGGCAAATATATTGGTAATTTTTGTTTGTCATAAATCTGCAAGTTTTCGCTCTTTGCACAGTTCTATAAATTGAAAGATCAAAGATCACTCGAAAAAAATTCAGGAGTTTATATGAAAGAGAAACATTTAGCGGAATCAATAAGCATTAAATCGCCTTGTATGGAAGATTGGGATGAGATGTTTGGGAATGAAAAGACGCGGTTTTGTTCGCATTGTGCGTTTGATGTGAATGATATTTCGTTGATGACGGAAGATGAGGCGTGGGATTTGATTGATGAATCGAATGGAAATTTGTGCGTTCGGTTTGACGCTCATCCGGTGACGAATGCTCCGATATTTGCGGATAGACTTTATCAGATTTCGCGTCAGACTGGGGTTGCGGCGGGAGTTTTGGGAGCGAGTTTGGCAGTTTCGACTTCCGTTTATGCACAGAAAGCAACGGGAAATGATTCAACGAAACCGCAAACGACAGTAACGAATGTTGATCAAGCAAAAAATTCTTCGGGCAAAATTGACGAAAAACCGAGTGCCACTCCAACTCCAACGCCGCCTCGAAAATTTATGGGAACAATGGCAATGATACGAAGGATCATGAACCCTTTGATGCTTGCTGTTAAAGAAGAAAAGGTGTTGAAAGTTCGTTTAATGATCGCCAAAGGTGCGGATGTTAATGAAATTGACAAAAGCTATTATTCACGGACTGCTCTTCACGTTGCCGTCGAAACCAATAATCTGAAAATTGCAAATATGCTGTTGAATGTGGGTGCAAATGTAAATGTTCAGGATTATTACAAACTGACCCCGCTTATGACGGTAAAAGGAAATACTTCGGGAGCGATTTTACGGTTACTTGTTCAACACGGAGCGGATGTAAATAATAAAAATCTAAACGGACGAACCGCACTTTTTGAAGCTGTCCAATATGACAATTTTGAAGCGGTAAAAGCCTTGCTCGAAGTTGGAGCAGATGCAACAATTAAGGATGATTTTGGAAA
>JBGTHN010000219.1:0-6005 GCA_041746235.1 Pyrinomonadaceae bacterium
AAACTTCTGCAATTTCTTGTTGAAAATAAAGGCAATGTTCATACGAGAGACGAATTGCTCGACGCAGTTTGGGGTTATGATGCAATGCCGACGACTCGCACAGTTGATGTCCACATCTCCTGGTTAAGGCAAAAACTTGAGGAAAACCCAAAACATCCGAAATTTATTCAAACAGTTCACGGATTCGGGTATAAGTTTGTAAGTTAATATTTTTAACAGCTAAATTAAGAATTTCATAAAAAAATCGCCGGAATTATAAGGAAATAAATTCCGGCGATTTGCATTTGAACTTTCTGAAAGATCAATGATCGGGATTACTTTCTTTTATAGTCGAAAACAATATTATCTGACGGGCTTATTATCAAACCCGAAATATCGTTATTAACCATTACTTCTAAAGGATCAAATGTATATCCTTTAGAATCGGTATTGATCGTGTAAGTTTGTCCGCTCAAAATGTCGTTAAAGTTGAAATAACCAAAATTATTTGCTCTGATAACTTGAATAACGCCTTTCCCGTCACTAATTGAAAGAACTGCACCATTTATTCCTTGTCCTTCTGATGTGGTAACACGTCCGCTTATCATTACATTAGCTGCCATTACCGAAACTTCAACAGCACCAATATCAACTGCACTACCCGAAGGTCTCACTACACCTCTTTGGTCGGTTGTAATAGCATTTAGTGGATTATTTGTCGAACAAGTAAGATCAAGAACACAATTTTGTCCTGCGTCAATCGCCGGAGAACCTGTGTTTGGTAAAAATGTCATACCAAAACCACCGTTATCAGCAAAAGGTAAAAGCAAAGGGTCAGTATCAAGCAAATCTGACATAATCCAACCTGTGCTTGTGCCGACATTACCGATTAAATTATTTCCTTCTGATGATATTCCGTTTGCAGAATTTGTAATATCCGGTGATGCGGCTGTGCCATTATTTCCGGCGACGATATTGTTTCTAAAAAAGAAATTTACATTCGTTGTTCCGCGATGGATTCCACCACCATTAGTAGCGGATGTATTTCCTGAAAAAGTTGAGTTGGTGATTATTTGGTTTGTTCCGTTTGCTTGGATTCCGCCACCTGCTCCGGTTGGAGCTGTATTATTTGCAAAGGTCGAATTTGCTATCCGAACGGTTCCATTTATTTGTGCTCCGCCACCACCAGTTGTACTTCCACCGTTATTGCCCATAAATGTTGAATCATTGATGACTAAGGTGCTAGTCGAAAAATTCTGTAATCCACCGCCCGAAGATGTCGAAGTGTTATTTGAAACAATACAATTATTAAGTGTCAAATTACCGCCAACAGCAGGAGTGCCGGTTGATGCGTTATTTATTCCACCACCATTTGCTCCGCTATTACCTGTAATGATCGAATCGTTGATAATAGTTGTGCTACCAGCATTATAAATTGCACCACCGCGACCTGTGTTTAATGTTCCAACTCCAGTCCCACCGGTAAATGTCAGACCGTTGATCGTAACGGTTGCCAAATTTAAAGATAAAATACGACCGCTCATATTTCCATCAATGGTAAGTGCATTCGCTCCGGGACCATCTATCGTTAAAGTTCCATTGCCAGTGACAACAATTTCACCAAGCGTAACATTAATTGTGGATGAACCTAGCATTGATAAATTAAATGTAATTATGTCATTGTCAGGAGTTCCATTTGCCAGAGTAATTGCTTCACGTAAAGAACAATCCGCATCGCAGACACCATCGTTTGAGTCAGTAGTTTTGTTGACATTGTAAGTTGCAGAAAAGACAACTTGTGATAGAGCAAACAAAAATACTACAGGAAGTAATTTGATTAACATTCTTTTCATTTCATTCTCCTTTTATCTGGTTTTGATTTGTAAATTGTTTTGCACAAAATCATATTTCTAAAAGGAAATAAAAGCAAGAAAAATTCTGATTAAAAATAAAAAAAGCGAAGTCATTCAAAATGCTTCGCTCATAAACAGAAAGATTTCAATAAATAGCTTTAGAATTCTGCATCGGGCATAGATGGTTCACGTCTTGCCACACCTGTTTTAAGTGCGGCTTCTTCAACTTCTTTGGCGACCGCTTTGGCAACTCTCTTATCAAAAACAGACGGTATTATATAATCTGCGTGAAGTTCGTCTTCACCAACTATTTCGGCAATAGCATTGGCGGCGGCAAGTTTCATTTCTTCATTGATCTTTGATGCACGACAATTTAAAGCTCCTCTGAAAATACCCGGAAAACAAAGGACATTGTTGATTTGATTTGGATAATCCGAACGTCCGGTTGCCATAACTGCAACGTGACCAAGTGCATCTTCCGGATAAATTTCGGGATCAGGATTAGCCATTGCAAAAACGATCGGGTCTTTTGCCATATTTTTAAGGTCATTGACATCTATTACATTCGGTGCGGATAAACCGAAAAAGACATCGGCATTTTTCAATACTTCGTGAATATCGCCATTTTCATTGTCAGGATTTGTATTTCTAGCATACCAATCTTTGACCCAATTCATATTGTCTGTGCGACCTCGATAAAGCGAGCCACTTGTGTCACAACCGACAACATTTTTTACACCTGCTGCTTGAATTATTTTTGTGCAGGCAACTCCCGCCGCACCGATTCCATTGACGACAACTTTTATATCTTCCATCTTTTTGCCGACAATTTTCAAAGCGTTGATCAAAGCTGCAAGAACCACAACAGCAGTTCCGTGTTGATCGTCGTGAAAAACAGGAATGTCTAATTCTTCGGATAATCTTTCTTCAATTTCAAAACAACGCGGTGCGGAAATGTCTTCAAGATTTATTCCGCCGAATGCGATGGCGATATTTTTTATTGTTTGAACAATTTCGTGCGGATCTTTGGTATCGAGACAAATCGGAAACGCATCAACTCCGCCGAATTCTTTGAAAAGTTGAGCTTTTCCTTCCATTACAGGCATTGCCGCCGCTCCACCGAGATTTCCCAAACCCAAAACTGCACTTCCGTCAGAAACAACCGCGACGGTGTTTTTCTTGATCGTTAAAGTGTAGGCTTTCTCAGGGTCTTTGTGGATCGCCTGACAAACTCTTGCGACTCCCGGCGTATATGCCATTGATAAATCAGCTCGTGTTTTCAAAGGTATCTTTGAAATTACCTCAATTTTTCCGCCGATGTGCATTAAAAATGTGCGGTCAGAAACTTGTAATACTTCAACGCCGTCAATTTTATTAACAGCATCAATTATTTCTTGATCATGTTCTTCGGATGCGGCATTTACAGTAATGTCACGAACTATAAAACCTTTGCCGACGCGGACAATATCAATCGCCCCGATGTCGCCACCGGCTTTGCCGATCGTTGTGGTTATCTCACCCAATTTACCCGGATGATTTTGAATATTAACACGCAAAGTTAAACTGAAACTTGCACTTGGAGTTTGTTTTTCTGACACAAATTATTCCTTCTTTTATAAAGTTTTCTGAAAAAGTTAGATTACTTCATTAAGTTTGTATGACGCAAATCAAGTAAATTTTGTTTGTAAGAACTATTTATTATTATTTTCATTATTTAAGTTAAAGGACGGAGCAAACCTTTATAGATTCCTAAGATCTGAATTTTGTTTGCCGGTTGAATAATCGGTTCGTAATTTTCATTCATTGCCTTTAATTCAATATTTGCTCCCATCCGAGAAAATTTTCTTAAAGCAATAAACTTATTTTTTACTAATGCCGCGACAATTTCTCCATCTCTTGCAAAAGTTTTTGTCAAAATGATGGCAATATCATCTTCGCAAATCTTTTCATCGGACATAGCATTGTCTTCAATTACAAATGCTCTTAATTTTGTTGGAGATAAATAACCAATGAGAAATCTGGGAATGTATAAATTTTCATCTTTAATTTTTCTAATATTTAAGGGATTAATCAACCATTCAATTTCACAAACCAAGTTTGCAACGGTCTGTTGTGGAATTAACTCAAGATTAAAACTGCCGTCAACACTTCGTCTGGATAACAAACCTTTTTCTTCAAGAGCAACAATATGTTTGGCAATACCGCTTTTGGATTTTACTCCGAGATAATTAGCGATTTGCTGATAAGACGGAACATAACCGTGTTTTTCAACAAATTCGTGAATATAGTCAAGAATCTCCCTTTGTCTTTTTGTTCGAGGTCGCATTAGTTACATTATTTATTTATTCGTCAACAAGTCAAATATTTTACACTTAGTTTTTGGACAAAAATCAATGTGATTATTTGGAGTTTGAAAAAAAACATTGACTCACTGGTTTAAGTAAAGTTAAAATCTTTAAAGTAAGGGTTCTTATTTTCAAATAAAAAAAACTTTTATCTCCTACTCTAACTTCTAACTTATTTAATTATTATGTCAACAAGAATTGATGATTTATTGCGAATGGCGATGAGTTTTGGTGCTTCCGATTTGCATCTTCGGGCGGGTTCATATCCGATTATTCGGGTTAATGGTGAACTTAGACCGATTTCAGGCGTGAATCGTATGTCGCAAGAGGAAACTCTGGAAATGGCTTTTTCGATGATGTCGAACCGACAAAAAATGCACTTTAAAGAGCATTATGAAGTTGATATAGGTTACGGAGTTTCTGGGTTAGGACGTTTTCGTGTAAATATTTTTCAACAAAGAAATTCAATCGGTATTGTTGCCAGAGTTATTTCTGATCACATTAAGAATTTTTCCGAATTAGGACTTCCCCCTGTTTTATCAAAAATCGCGGAAGAAAATCGCGGTTTGATTTTGGTTACAGGGACAACAGGTTCGGGTAAATCAACTACTCTGGCAGGTATAATTGACCACATCAATCAAAATCGAAATTCACACATTGTAACAATTGAAGATCCGATCGAATTTTTGCATAAAGATAAAAAATCATACATTACGCAAAGGGAAGTTGATGTTGACACTAGAAATTTTGCTGAGGCTTTGCGTGGTTCACTTCGACAAGACCCTGATGTAATTTTGGTTGGTGAGATGCGTGATATGGAAACAATTGAAACTGCTTTGGTTGCCGCCGAAACAGGACATCTTGTTTTCTCAACCTTGCATACATTGGACGCATCCGAAACTTTGACTCGAATTATTACTGCGTTTCCGCCATTTCAACAAAAATCAATTCGCATACAATTAGCAGGTTTATTAAAAGCAGTTGTTTCACAAAGACTTATGAAATCGGCAAAAGGGAATTCGAGAGTTCCCGCCGTCGAAGTTATGGTGTCAACTCCGCTTATTCGTGATTGCATTTTGCACGAAGAAAAAACATCCGGTATTCGTGACGCGATTTCTGCCGGAACTTCACAATATGGTATGCAGACCTTTGACCAATCTTTGTTCTATTTATATCAATCTGAATTAATTACACTCGATGAAGCACTTCGCGGAACAACAAATCCTGATGAATTCCGTCTAAGACTTGCCGGAATTCAAAACACTTCTACACAAGCCAAAGAAGAAATGGAAAAAATGAGCGGTGTCGGAACTATAGAAAATATGATAACTAATGATTAATAAGTAGTTTGCAGAAAGTTATCAAAGTTACAAATAGTTGCAGGTAGTTGAAAACAAAGAGCTTAAAAATATCAAATAAAGTCTAAATTCTGATTCTTTTAATCAAGATATATTACACCTTTTGCAACAATAACTGATTTTCCGCCGATCTGAACCTTTTCTACATTTCCTTTTGTTCCGGCAATTTCTGCAAAAATACGACTTGGGCGATTCATAAAATCGCCTTGTTCTATTATAAATTTGTTGGTTTCAATTGCACCGTGATGAATTATATATCCGGCAAATGAACCTGCCGCACTTCCTGTGGCTGCGTCTTCGGGAATATTGTCGTCAGGGGCAAAAAATCTAGTGTGGAATTTTGAAGTTTCTTCAAGTGTTTCAAAGGTAAAAACATAAACTCCAACTGCTCCATATTTAAGATAGCATTCGCTTAAAAGACTTGAATTTATTTTGCAGCGACAGATTGCATCAAGTGATTTTACAGGAAC
>JBGTHN010000220.1:0-2321 GCA_041746235.1 Pyrinomonadaceae bacterium
AGGAAGTTATCAACTCTTACAAAGCACCGTTTCCAAAAGAAAAATACAAAACTGCCGCAAAAGTTTTTCCGAAACTTGTGCCGATAACACCTGACAATCCGGCTTCGGAAGCAAACAGAAAAGCGTGGGAAACTTTGCGTAAATTTGAAAAACCTTTCCTCACCGCATTCAGCGACGGCGACCCGATCACACGCGGTGCAGACAAAGTTTTGCAAAAAGAAATTCCCGGCACAGAAGGTCAACCGCACACAACAATAATCGGCGGCGGACACTTTTTGCAGGAAGACAAAGGCGAAGAATTGGCTCAAGTTGTGGTTGATTTTATCGCTCAAACTTAGAGAAGAAGACTCACCACAGAGGCACAGAGAACACGGAGAAATTATAATGCCAGTTTTTAAATGTAAAAATTGTATTCCAATAAATGTTCCTGATAATTGGACGACTGAAAAGAAAATTGAAGTTGCTAATTTAGTTAGGAAACACGGAAAACTCAAATCAATAATGTTATCTGATTCGTTTGGTTTGGATTTAGGCAGTGCAAAGCAAATCTCTTTTCACGTTTCTGAAAAGAAAGGAATTTGCAGATGCAGAACTGAATTGAAGGGATACGAAGGACAATGTTCAAATTGCGGACGTTTAAATCTTGATTGGTAAAAATTTCTCTGTGTTCTCTGTGCCTCTGTGGTGCAAATAAAAATGTAGGCTTTCGGGTAGAGAGTCGAACAATAGGAGATAAATTAAATGTACGAAATAAATAGAATAATTGACACGGATTCATATAAGGCAAGTCACTGGCTGCAATATCCGCCGAAGACTACTTTGGTTCATTCTTATCTAGAATCTCGTGGGACTGATCGGGATTGGGAGAGGACGGTTTTCTTTGGGTTGCAGTATATTTTGAAGCGTTACTTTTTGGAGAAATTTACGCTTGAAATGGTTGAGGAAGCCCGCGAAGTTATTACCGCACACGGTTTGACTTTTAATTATGACGGTTGGAAAAGTGTCGTTGAAAAGTATGACGGGAAATTGCCGTTTCGTGTGCGTGCGGTGGCGGAAGGCTCGGTCGTGCCGCTTCATAATGCTTTGATGACGGTTGAGAATACCGATCCAGAATTTTACTGGTTGACGAGTTGGTTTGAAACTCAGTTGATGCGGATTTGGTATCCAATCACGGTGGCGACGCAGAGTTATTACATCAAGCAGAATTTTTATAAATTTTTGCAGGAAACTGCCGACGACGCAGATGCAGAAATTGATTTTAAACTCCACGATTTCGGAAGTCGCGGAGTTTCTTCACAGGAAACGGCGGCAATTGGTGGTGCGGCACATCTGGTTAATTTTCTCGGGACAGATACGATGTCGTCTTTGCTCCTTCATAGAGATTTTTACGGCGAAGCGATGGCTGGTTTTTCGATTCCGGCGGCAGAACATTCAACGATGACGGCTTGGGGAAGAGATGATGAAATTTCGGCGTACCGAAATATGTTAAAGCATTTTGCGAAACCGAATGCGATCTTAGCGGTTGTTTCGGATTCGTGGAATATCTACGAAGCGTGCGAAAAAATTTGGGGCGAGCAATTAAAACAGGAAGTCATAGATTCGGAAGCAACTGTCGTGATTCGCCCGGATTCCGGCAATCCCGAAGAAGTCGTTTCACGCATTACAAACATTTTAGCTTCAAAATTCGGAACAACAACGAACTCGAAAGGCTTCAAAGTTTTGAAAAATGTCCGCGTTATTCAAGGCGACGGAGTGAATGAACAATCAATCGGCGAGATATTACAGCGACTCAAAAATGAAGGATTTTCCGCATCGAATATCGCTTTCGGAATCGGCGGAAGTTTGTTGCAAAAGGTTAATCGTGACACATTAAAATTTGCCTACAAAACTTCCGCAATCGTCGTTGATGGCGAATTGCGGGATGTTTATAAACAACCGATCACAGACTCCGGCAAAAACAGCAAAAAAGGTCGGCTTGATCTGATAAAGGATGAAAATGGTGAATACAAAACGGTTCGTCTGCCCAATGTCGAAACGCTTTCGGCTGAGAAATCACAACTCATAACCGTCTATGAAAATGGCGAACTTTTGATTGATGATAATTTAGAATCAATTAGACAACGTACAAAATTATAAGTGTTAAGAAACTTCCCATAAAGGTGCAAAGTTCGCAAGCTAAAAAAAGGTTGAGATTTATTAAGTCTCAACCTTTTTGAATTTTGAATTTTTAACTTAGAAGCTGTTTGAAAACTCAGTATAAAAGGTAATTTGACTATCAGATGGTCAGTTTTGGAAAATAATTTTGTGAAAAAATATCCAAC
>JBGTHN010000221.1:0-3303 GCA_041746235.1 Pyrinomonadaceae bacterium
CCATAAAACCAATTGGAACAAAAACCGCCATCAATGAAAGCGTGGTCGCCAAAACTGCTAAACCGATTTCCCGTGTGCCTTCGATTGCCGCCCGATACGGCGACATTCCCTTTTCTTCGACAAAACGGTAAATATTTTCAAGCACAACAATGGCATCATCCACCACAATTCCAACCATCAGAGTTAGCGAAAGCATTGTTATCTGATTGAGCGTATATCCCATCACATACATCAAGCCAAATGTTGAGATAATTGAAGTTGGAATTGCAATTGCGGCGATAAGTGTTGAACGGAAATTCCACAAAAAGAAGAAAATAACGAGCGTTGCCAAAATACTTCCGACGATCAAATGCTCCTCGATCGAAGCAAGCGAAGCCTCAATAAACAAAGAGTTATCGCCAATTATCTGCAACGTATAATTTTTCGGCAGAGTCGTTTCGATCTCTTTTAAGACTTCTTTTAATTCTCTCGCCACGGCAACCGAATTTTCACCCGATTGTTTTGAAACAATAAGAGTTACAGCAGGTTTTCCATTCAAAAATGACTGCGAACGCAATTCCTCTGCACCGTCTTCGACCGTTCCAATATCTTTGATCTGGACTTCGTAACCGTTACGACTGGCAACGACGATATTTTCAAAATCTTCAACTTTTCGAACCTTTCCAAGCGTCCGAATATTTACTTCGCGTGAACCTTCGTCAATTCGTCCGCCCGGAAATTCAAGGTTTTGCACACGCAAAGCGGCAGTAACTTCGACGGGCGTTATATTGAACGCTTTCATTTTGTCGGGATCAGCCCAGACATTTATCTGCCGTTCGCGTCCGCCGACAATGCTTACTTGTCCGACACCATTAATGGATTCGATTCGCTCTTTAACTTTCTTTTTCGCCGTTTCCGTAACTTCCCGCAAAGAATCCGGTGAAGAAACAACGAGTCGCAAAACCGGTGCGGCATCGGAATCAAGTTTTTGTACGGTTGGCTGTTCGGCTGTTTCGGGCAAGTTTGGGATCGCTTGCTGAACCCGATTCTCAACTTCCTGAGCGGCAATGTTTACATCTTTTTCCAACACGAATTGGACGAAAACCTGCGAAACACCTTCAAGTGAAGTCGAACGCAATTCGTCAATTCCACTGACCGTATTAACAACTTCCTCGATCTTTTCCGTTATCTCCGTTTCAACTTCAACCGGCGATGAACCCGGATTGATTGTCGTGATCGTGATCGTCGGAAAATCAACCTTTGGAAAAAGATCAACTCCGAGAGAGAAAAACGAAAATGCCCCAACGACAACGAGTGAAAAAATCAACATCGTCGCAAATACCGGACGCTTAACACAAATTTCTGCTAACCACTGCATAATTTCTACGAGTCCTGAGTCCTGAGTCCGAAGTCCAAAGTCCGTTGCTCAAGAATCCTTGTTTAATTACTAATTGAATTTACTTCCACGCAATTTTGATTGCTTTAAGTAATTCATAAAACCACCGATTAATTTGCCTGTTTCGTCCAGTTTTTTATACGCAGAATCAAATTCGTTCTGCGAAATATAATTTCTGTCCAAAGCGATATAAAGTTGTGAACGAGCTTCTCCACACGAACCTTTTGCAATTGACAGGAAATTTACAAACTCTTTGTCGCCACCACGTTCAAAGCCTTCCGCGATATTCGACATAATAGAAATTGACGACCGCCGAATCTGATTAACTAACGTAAAATCTTTCCCAAACTGTCCTTTTGAACTTAAATCAAAAATCATACTCGTAGCTTGCCGAGCCAACTGCCAAGACTTTATATCTTCAAATTTCTCAATCTTCGACATGTTTTTTTTTACTTAATTCTTCCTGAGTCTAAACCCAATAACCCAACACAAAAACTACGGACTTTGGACTTCGGACTCAGGACTCTGGACAATCTACTGATTAACGATTACACCGTCGCCTAACTTATCTACATTGTTGATTGCAACGACCTCGTTTTCTTGGACTCCTGTTTTTATTTCGATCTGATCATTTTCAAGTAATCCGGTTTGCACAAGCCTTTCGTTTGCAACGCCGTCTTTAACAACAAAAACAAGATTTCTATCACCATCCGCACGAACGGCACTTGCCGGAATTATGATAGCGGGAACAGGTTTTGATTGCGTTATACGAACTGTTGCAAACTGCCCCGGTTTTAATAATCCGCCGACATTTTCGATTTCGGCTTCAACTGTTAAAGTTCTTGATTGCGGATCAAGACTCGGCAAAATTCGCACGATCGTTCCCGCAAATTTTCTGTCTGGATATGCCGAAACTTGTGCCGAAACGCCTTGTCCAACCGCAACTTTTCCGATGTCTTGTTCTGGAACTCCAATCTTCAAACGCAAAACTGCTGTGCGAACAATTGTCGCTAATTTCGCGTTCGGCTGATTTGGGGAAATATATTCGCCCGGATCGGCATTTCGTTCGGATACATAACCGCTGATCGGTGAATATATAACATTGTCAGTTACGGCTTTTCGTGCTTGATCAACTTGTGTCTGAGTTGTTGCAACCACCGCTTTTGCATTGGCAACCTGAGTTCGTGCCGTTGCCACCGCCGCTTGAGCGATGTTTATCGCCTTTATCGCCACAGCTGCATTTGAACGTGCTTCTTCAAGTTGACCTAAAAGTTGGTCGCGTTGGGCTTTAGCTTGATCGTATGCAGAACGCGAAACGTCTCCTGATTCAACCAATCTTTCATGACGACGCAATTGTTGTTCAGCCAATTTGAGTTGTGCCGTAACGGAAATCACTTGCGAAAACTTATTGATGTCAAAATTACTGCCTTCCGTTAATCCCAAACGAATCTGCGACTGTCTAAGATTGGCAATTGCTTGATCAACTCCCGCTTCGGCTTGTTTGACGGCTTTTTGTTGTTGTTCAACTTGTGCCTGAGCCTGTTTTAAGCGTATCTCCGCATCTCCGGCATCAAGCTGAACTAAAACATCGCCTTTTTGAACATAGCTTCCGACATCAAAATTTACACGAACAATTTTCCCGCCAATTGTCGGTGCAACATTCGATTCGGCATCACTCGCAAGCGTTCCCGTTGCTTCGATATATGTCGGAATCTGTTCAACTTTAGCGACAGCGGTTTCCACATTGATAACCTGCGTTTCCTTGTTTTCGGCGTTATTCGCATTGCCCGTATCGGACTTACCACAAGACGCAACAAACAAACTTAAAAAAACCGTTAATACAACAAAATTTATAAATTTATATGACCACATAAAACTCAAACTTTTTTATTTTTTACTTTTTACTTTTTACTTTTTACTTTTTACTT
>JBGTHN010000222.1:0-4692 GCA_041746235.1 Pyrinomonadaceae bacterium
CTAACATTTAGTTGGTAAAAAGTTACGGTATTTTCGTAAATGGACTTTTTGTTTCGCTAGTGTTTATAATTAACACAGATTTCATACCGTAACCGACAAGCCAAAACTTATAAATGAAGCCCTTTGGAACAAACAGAGAAAAAATATCCGACCGCATTTCTACCGCTGTCGCCTCGGAAACTCCTTTGCGGGAACTAGCGGGAAGTTTTTCAAAGACAGCCCGCAGTGCTTTGAACGAAGCGAACACGTTGGAGGTCGAAGAGATCACAATTTCGCTAAAACGTCTCCCGAAAAAGCTCGACGGATTTAAACTCGTACACCTTTCCGACATTCATCATTCGCCGTTCACAGGTCTCGAACACATCGAAAAAGCTGTTCAAGTTTCCAACGAACTAAAGCCCGATATGTTTGTCCTGACGGGCGACTATGTTTCCCATGAAACCGAATATATCGAACCCGTCGCCGAAGTTCTCGGCAGTTTGAAGTCCGCATACGGCACTTTTGCGTGCCTCGGAAATCACGATCATTGGACGGATGCCGAAGCCGTTACAAAGGATTTGCGGAACAATGACATCAAGGTTTTGATAAATGAAGGCTTTCGTTTTACGGCGGAAGGAGTTTCCTTCTGGCTTTGCGGAGTTGACGATCATATGGTCAAACGGACGGATCTAAATGCCGCTCTGCACGGTTCTTTTCCCGATGAAATGAAAATGCTTCTGGCACACAATCCTGTAATTATCCGCCAAGCGATGAAATATGACGTTGACGTGATGTTCAGCGGGCATACCCACGGCGGTCAAGTGAAAATCCGCGAAAAGGAAAAGAAAATCCTCGCCCATCGCAGAAAACTCTCCAGCGGTCTGCACCAAAGAAGAGGCACGCAAATTTATATCACACGCGGAATCGGCACGGTCGTGCTGCCTGTCCGCTATCAATGTCCGCCCGAAGTTTCAGTGATAACTTTGAACGCCGGATAGTTTAGTTAGGTGTTATTTCACGTCCGATTCTATCTCGTAAATTAAAATCTATTTCAAAACTTTGCGACTTGGTAACTATGGGTTAAAATTTGTTACTTGAAAAAGATGTCTTCAAAAGTTATTACCATTCCGAATCTGCTCACGTTTTTGCGGATGGCACTGATTCCTGTGTTTGCGAGCCTACTTTTCTACGGTTATAGCGACTGGGCTTTGCTGGTCTTTTTTATTGCCGGAGTTTCTGATGGCGTTGACGGTTTTATCGCCCGCAGATTTGAACAGGAATCCGAACTCGGCACAATTATTGATCCCATCGCCGACAAACTTTTGATGACAACCGCCTTTATTATTCTCACTCTGCCGAATATTTTCCCGAATATAGAAAGTCAATATCTGCCCGTTCCATTTTGGGTGACATCTGCCGTCATCGGTCGTGATGTTCTCATCGTAACTGTTGCCGGAGCGATAAATATTATGACCGGTTTTCACGGTTTTAAACCTTCCTGGTTAGGAAAACTCAGCACAACGGTTCAGGTTTTAGCCGTAACATTGATTCTGGTCGCGGCAGTTTTTGGCTACACATTTTATTTGCCGACAGTTTACGTGATCGTTGCCTTGCTCGCGGCAGTTTCGGGAATACATTACATATTTTTTGTGGCGAAATTGATGAAAGACGATTCCGATTAATGTTTAACTTTTACTATTGTTTTCGTGAATTTCTATTAACATTTCGATCAGTAAATCAAAATCAAGCGGTTTGGCAATATGTTTTTGAAAGCCGAGTTTTAAGGCTTTTTCTCTATCCGATAAAGAAGCATAAGCTGTCAGAGCGATTGCCGGAATTTGTTTATTTTTATCTGATCCACGCAAATTTCTGATCAACTCATATCCATCCGTTTCAGGCATTCCGATGTCGCTGATTAAAATATCAAACTTTATATCAGCGAGAACTTCCAATGCTTCATTTGCGGAAGTTGCCGTTTCAACTTTAGCTTTTTGTTGTTCAAGTAATATCTGGAGTGGAATCATTCCATCTAGATCGTCGTCAACGATCAAAATTCTAACATCTGAAAGTGGAAAATCTTTTTCTGTCGAAGAAATATTTTCAGTGTTATCGGAATTTAGAACAGTTTTGCTAACTTTTTCTCGATGGATTGGAAAGTATAGGGTAAAAGTTGTCCCTTTGCCGTCGCCTTTGCTGAAAACTTCGATTGTTCCGTCGTGCAGAGCAGTCAGATGATTGACGATAGTTAAACCCAAACCTAAACCGCTGTAAGTTCTTTTGGTTGTGCTGTCGGCTTGGCGGAATCTTTCAAAAACATAAGGCAGAAACTCAGAGTCTATTCCAACTCCTGTATCCTGAATTTCAAGAATTAGATCATTTTCGTCGGTTGATAAGTTCAAATTTATTGATCCGTTTTCCGGCGTAAATTTTACAGCGTTATTGAGAAGATTTATGATGATCTGATGCAGACGGGTTTCGTCGCCCAGAATCTTTTGAAAACCGACCGAATTGTTGAATGAAAGTTTAATATTTTTCTTCTCGGAAAGCGGACGGGCAATGTCCAAAGCATTTAAAATTACATCTGAAAAAACAACAAGTTCTTTTTCGATCAGCATTTTCCCGCTGATGATCCGTGAAACGTCCAGCAAATCTTCGATCAATTCATTTTGTAGAACGATGTTCCGTTCGATCACTTCAACGGCTTGTTCGGTGCGATTTTTATCTAAATTACCGGATTTTAGCATTCTAACCCAACCGAGCATTGCGTTTAGAGGTGTGCGGAGTTCGTGAGATAAAACCGATAAAAATTCATCTTTGGCAAGATTTGCGGCTTCGGCTTGGTTGCGTTGCTCAACTTCGGCTTTTAGAAGTGCTTCGCTGATACGTTTGGTTTCGGTTATATCGCGGGAAACAGATAAAAGTCTTGCTGAATAATTATTGTTGGTTTTGGTTTCTTCGATCGGCAAAACAATTACATCCCACCATTTCGGAGTTCCTTTTGGTGTCGGACAAAATGCTTCGAAACGTGCTGTTTCTCCGGCAAGTGCTTTTTTTACAGAATCTTTGACAACGTCGTGACTTTCTTCCAACCAAAACTCCCACCAAGGAGTGCCTTTTATCGGTTCAAAATCATCTATCTCCATTTGGCAGAGTCCGTTTCCATTTATAAAAAGCAAGTAACCTTTGTCATCAAGCAACGTGATGCAATCGGGACTGCTTTCCAATACAACACGATTAAATATTTCGCTTGAACTAAGTTCTTCCTCAATAATTTTGCGTTCTTCAATATCTGTTGCTGTTCCATACCAATCTATGACATTTTCTTCAGAATCAATTTGTGGAATGACTCTTACTAAAAACCAACGATATTCTCCATTGTGTTTTTGCAAACGATATTCGGCTTCAAAAACCTTTTTTTCATTGACCGACTTCATCCATTCTTCGAAAACGCCGGACATATCTTCGGGATGAATTGCATCTATCCAACCTGTTGCCAAAGTTTGGGCTTCTGTATAGCCTGTATATTCATACCATTGACGATTCGCAAAAGTAGTTTCACCTTTATTATTTGTTACAAACATAAAGGCAGGAATTGCCTCTGACAGGACACGATATTTTTCCTCGCTTATTCTGGTGTTTTGTTCGGCAATTTTGCGGTTTGTTATATTTTCGTGGGCAACGACAACTCCCGAATTCTTTTCGTCGCTGTAAGGAGTAACACGCATTATAAACCAGCGATTTTCCGTCGGGCTATGACACGGATATTCTAATTCAAATAAAGGTAATCGTCCGGCAATTACATCTTTAATTCCTTCGCATGCTTTTTCCCCTTGCATACGACAAACTGTTGGAGCATCGGACTCTACTCTGCAGGCTTCAATATAATTGTAGCCAACGCCGAAAGTATTACTACTAAAGTTATTGGTTTCAGCAAAAGTCCGCCAGGCTTTATTTACCGTTTTGATGAAACCTTTATTATCCAAAACAGCTATATGAGCCGTTAGTGCATCAAGCGTTCCTTGAAGAACTTTTTCTGATTCTCGGACAGATTGTTCGATCCTATTTCTTTCAGTTACATCTCTAATAACACCAACAAAATATTTTTTATCGCCTTTTTGATATTCACCAAATGAAATTTCTAGAGAGATAATACTGCCGTCTTTGTGACTGCCGGGAACTTCAACTCTGTTCCAATCTAAAGTTTTCTTTCCTGTTTGTAAGTATCTTGTAATTGCATTTGTGTGGACTTCACGAAGATGTTCGGACATTAAAAAAGTTAAGTTTTGCCCAAGCATTTCCTCTTTTTTATAACCAAAGATTTTTTCCGCCGCATAATTAACAAAAAGAATGGTGCTGTTTTCGTCTATGCGTATAATCGCATCCGAAGCATTTTCTGCGATTATTTGATAATTCAATTCTGCTTCCATTGTGTTTCTGAAGTTAGAGATATTCTTGATTGAATCTTTAGATCGTGACATTACAGACTAACTTTGCCTTGTGACAATTTTATTAAAAAACTTTAAGTTTCATTTTATATTATACAAATAAATTTTTGTTTAGGCTATTTTGTTCAGAATGCTTATTTATGACAAATAATCAGTTTAATGTAGTTTATATGTAGGCACTCACATATACTTGACAGTAACGCACTCAAGTCTTATAATTTCATAAGGCTCAAGTTATACCGTAGGTTTTTTAATTATTACTAGGTGG
>JBGTHN010000223.1:0-4139 GCA_041746235.1 Pyrinomonadaceae bacterium
GATTTGGGAAGGCGCATTCGATCAAAACTGCGTCAATTTTCTCTTCCTTGTTTATGATTGTCCAAAATCTTGTCAGTTTTGATGTATCACTTGTAAACGCAATTGAAGAATTTTGATCTGAAATGATAAAGCCGACTGTAGGAACCTTGTGATTGACCTCAATGGCTTTCAATTCTAAATGCTTCACAACAAACACCTTTCCTACCTTGAATTCTCGATATTCTAAGACCGCGCCGTTTTCATTGGTGAGCTCCGAAAATCTAGGATAGATTTCCCAATTGAAAATATGTTGGTGTAAACATTCAATTACTTCCCGAGATCCATATACACGTACCGGCTCTTGAAGCGTTGCAAATAAATCATCAACAAAAAGAGGCAATCCCGCGACGTGATCCAAATGTGCATGAGTCAGAACGACATCACGAATTTGCTCTTTCTGCTCAGAATTTGTCGCCATCGCCAGACTGCCCGCATCGATCGCCAGACAGTCGTCAATTATAAAACACGCCAAATGCTGCCGAGCCGAAGCGCCGCCATTGTCATCAAAAGTACTTGGAAGAAGTTGAAGTTTCACAATAACTTAAGGAAGTTAAAGACCAATCTTACAATTTAAAACCACTTGAATCTACTAAATCAAAAAACTTCGAAAATACAAACTAATTTATCTCGCGCAGGTTTGGGCCCGGCCGCCATCAATTTCGTATGTTGCGCCGGTAATCCAAGAAGCCTTAGGAGACGCGAGAAAATAAATCAAGTCGGCAACTTCTTCAGCCTCGCCAACTCGCCCGATCGGATGCGTTGTTTTTGAATGTTCAAGGAACTTTTCATACTCAGCATCATTCATACCGCTTCTTTTATGTAACTTTGTAACCGTTACGCCCGGATTTACAGCGTTTACCCGAATCTTCTTCGGTGCGAGTTCCAATGCCGCGCAACGTGTTAGTTGGTCCACCGCGGCTTTTGAAACGCAATACGCGATAACATTCGGAAAAGCCCTGAGTCCTGCAACACTTGATACATTAACTATATTGCCTTGTGTTTTTTCCAAAAAAGGAACGCATCGATTCATCAAAAAAAACAATGAACGTAGATTAATATTCATCATTTTGTCCCATTCGTCTAGATTCGTATTCTCAACAGAACCGTTCATTATGATTCCCGCTGAGTTGATCAAAACATCAATTTGACCGAATTGGTCGAACGTGTCATTGACAATTCTATCGACCTGAGATTCTTCACAAATGTCTGCTAAATATGATTTTATCAATCCGCCTGACGGCTTTGCTTCCTGACGCAAGTCGCTTAGTTCCTTTTCATTTCGCCCAACCGCGACGACGGTTGCGCCGGCATTTGCGAACAATAATGCAGTCGCGCGCCCGATTCCACTGCTGCCGCCGGTAACAATTACAATTTTTCCTTCCATAAATAAGACGTAAACTCAAAGGCTGTTTTGTTAGCAGTTTAGCATAATTGATCGGCAAAGCATTTTCGACGGCGTCAAAACAAAACTCACTTGCGCCAGTCTCATAAAACAAAAAAAGACAGCCTAAATTAGCTGTCCAATATGGTTATGAGAACATTTTGAATAACTCAAACCAACCGCCTTTTGTTTAATTACGATCTTAAGCTTTAAACCCCACTAGTTTGCGCTCGATTTGAAAAGAACGTTTCAATCGCTACTGTTGTTTCTTTTCGTTTACGATTTTGGAGGTCGCTCACCCAGTTTGAAACGGTCGAAACCATTTCGCGCGCCGACTGTTGTTTCGAATTTTTTGTAACTTCAACTTGCGATTGTGCAGTCTTAAGCTCCTTTTTCTTGATTACTTTTATTTTTACTTTTTCTGTCATCTGTATAATTTCCTATTTGTATGAATTGAATACGTATTAATCTCTAATTCGTGGAATTTATTCCTTCAACTTTACTTCACGCAATCTGAATGCCATGTAAATGTAGGACGAATCGTAAGATTTTTTTTTGCAATTAAACGCGGCATGTTATTTTTTGCAAACTGCAACTCACAATTTGAAACTTTTGCGCTTTGCAATTTAGTTAAACGCTTTTCGGGATTAATTTGTTCCAACGAAATGTCGCCTTTACCTTTGGAAACATTAAATTTATTGCAATGACGTTTGATACCTCGTTTCCTGCATATCCGTGGCACACTCTTTGCCAATTTCGCAATTCTATGAATCTCGTCGAAATAATTGTTCTTTATTTCGCCATCGGCGCGCCTTTTGGCGTTTTCTATTACTTGGAAAATCGAAATAAAGGCCGCCAGCATTTTATTTGGTTTTGTTCTTTAATAACTTCAGTCATTTGGATGCATTTCGCTTATCGATTACTGAAATCAAAATTCCGCGAAAAACGGTGTATGGAAAGAATTCATTCAGGAATTGAACACTCCAATTCCAAAATGTTGCAAGAGATCTTCAAAATCCAAAAAGAAATCGAAAACCTCTGTGCAAAAACCAACTCAAATGTTTCGATATATGAGTTCAGAGAAAAAGTAGAAAGATATGCTGGGCTAACTCTCGCGATCCAAAACACGGAGCATATCACAGTGAGCTACATAAAGGGAAATGATGATATCGATATTCTTAGTATTGTGAACAGTCCAATTGGCCAGGCTTGTCGAGATCGACGCAACCGCAAACTGCTTACTTTTCATCAAACACTTGCCCGGCAAGAATTTTTGGAGATGTTTAGCACGACGGACATAGCAAAACCCGACCAAGATTCTTTAAGAGTACTCGTGCAGAATTTCGCGAACTCGTTGAATGACTCGGCTACCCAAAGATCGGCCAAATTTTTGTTTACCGATAGCCGGCAAATGAAAAGCAAGGTGTCCGTCATTAGCTCGGAGAATGAATTATGGAAAACCGACTTACAAAACCGACCGCTAGACAATTCAATTATGGTCCCGAAGAAGGCGATGCGCGCGAACTAGATCTTAATCGGCTCAATGCCATTCTTTCAGTTAATTCTGAGATCGCCCGTAAAAAAAGCCATTATGTTTCGACCCAGGAAAAGCATGAAGCTGAACTGATTAAACACCCTTTAGATTCTAGAACCGCGCTTGCATATTTTGGATTAATGCTTGGAATATTTGCGCCAGCAACGATTTTTGGTCGGGTGGTAGTTGGAAATGGTGGCGGGTCGAACGACGATTTATGGATAATTGGCGTTTTAATCTTAGTTAATATCGTTTCTGCGGTTGCGGGATTCATTTCAGGTAAATTTATTGGAACTTTGGTCAAGCGTGCGGAAGAGACTTCTTGGATAAAGATGCTATTGCTGCTTCCATTGATCGGGATTCTCTGGGGAATAATTTCCGGAGGCTCTGGTGGTTTGATGTTTTTCCTGTTTGGTTCAGTTTTTGGAGCTATCGTGGGCGCACTGGTCGGCTCCGTTGCGCTGCCGGTATTTGGGATACTTCATCGAGCCCTTAAGAAGGGCGACCTAATCGAGCTAAATCATTTTCTACCTATCGCATTCGGGATAACTTTTACACTTTGCGCATTGATTTTAAGTATTGGCGCATAAAAACACCATTGGTGATGTAACAAGAAATTCATTGACTCGTAACATTTTGTTAACAATCAAATAATATAAGTTACGTAGTTATGAATAATTATTTGTTATTACTTATCACAATTCTCTGCGCATTTTCAATCAAATCGTTTTCGCAAATTACTCCAAACGAACATGATACACAGTTTTGGAATGAAACTTCCGTGTCATTTCCGTTGTACAAATCAAAAGATAAGAATGGCAAGGAAACTGAAAAACTCTCCGGCTTTATCAACGGAAATTTACGAGTCGGACAGAAAGTACGTCATTTTGTAGATGAAAGGATCGGATTCGGTATAGATTATAAAATTAACAGGTTTTTCAGTTTTTCTCCCAGCTACTTGTTCCGTGCGGGGCAGCCGACGAAAAATACGAAAGAATTCGAACATAGACTCAGATTTGATTTGACGGCTGAAAAGAAGTGGAAAACTTTTTCACTCAAAGACCGTAACCGGATCGAATATCGCCTGCGCAATTCAAAGGACGATACGACGCGATATCGAAACAAGATTCAGTTGAAAGTTCCGATCAGATATCGCGGCGAAAAAGAATTATTCGCTCCATTTGC